>JAHEFL010000047.1 GCA_024640205.1 Flavobacteriales bacterium
AAGTAAGGATCTCGAATCCATCGCGGTCGGTGTATCGGTCATCGGCCTGCTGGAAGGTGGCACCGATGCCCATGCCGAAAGACCACTGCGTGGGCTGGTGGCGCCTGGGCAGGGTATGCCAGGCCAGCCGCAATTCCGCATTCGTGTTGCTGTGGTAGATGCTGTTCACCATGGTGTCAAGCTTCAGCATGTAGCCGTTCACTCCCCAGCCTCCACCCAGAGACAGCATCACACGATCACGGTAGGTGAACGATGCTCCGCCCTCCAACCGGAAGCCCGGCCAGGGATAGCTGGTGGTAGTTGCCTTCCCAGTGTGGTGGGTGTATTTGGCCGCCTGAAGGGTAACGTTCAGCCCTCCGAACACCCGCGTTTCGATGTCGCGTCCGATTTCCACCGGATCATCGTTCATGTAGCCACCTGCACCGGCCAGCGCACCGATCACACCGGTCACGAGCCCGCCATCGCCGCCGCCACCCCCCATCACACTTGACCCACCGGTAAGCGACTGCCCGCCGGCCACATGGACCAGGCACAGGAAAGGCATCAGGAACCGAAGGCGCATGTAACGGAATACACTGCGAATATCGGGCCGCAGCACCAACTTCAATTGCCTATCACCAGCCGCTGCATCTTGACCTCGTTCCCGGTGTTCATGCGCACCGTATAGAGGCCGGCCGCCAGGTCGGATAGGGACAACGAGATCCGGGATCCTGTATGCCGTTCGTTGAGGACCACCCTACCCTGGCCGTCGATCAGCTGGAGCATGCAGAGGTCCGAGGTCGGTCGCTCAACCGTGACCTCATCCACAGCCGGGTTCGGAAATAGATGCATGCCCGGTGCATTCGCTCCACCATTCACTTCCGTGGTCAGCAGGCCCGGGAAGTATACATACATGGTCCCTCCTCCCATGCCGGCATCGAACCAGGTCTGGTCCTCAAAGGAGACCAGGTAAATGGGAATGCCAGGTTTGTAAAAGCGGTGTGTGATCAATGAGTAGGTGGAAATATCCGGCCATCCGACAACTTCGGTGGTCCATGCCATCTGGGTGCGGATCAGCACACAATCGGTGTAGGTGCCGGATGGCATGATCACGGTGCCGTAGCCCACGTAGGACACGTTCGTTGTTCCCGTCAAGATGCGATCGAAGCCCGCGCCGGTCTCGAAACAATCATAGGTATCCATGAAGGCATCCTGGTAATTGAAGGGATAGGTCACCAGGGTCTGGGGGTCATCACAGACGCGGTAATGTCCGCCGAAACTCGATCCCACGCCCAGGTAGAGCTCCTCGGTAGGGCTTGAGGCGTAGAAGTAATCGGAGAAGTCCGGGTCGTGGTCCGTGGCAGTAGCATCGGGGTAATAGCTCGCCAGGACGGTGGTGGACGGGTCAACGATGTCCACGATATCGACCCAGGCACCTGAACCCAGCGAATTGAAGTTCCAGGTGAGGCCTGCACCGGACTGTGGCACCTGATAGGCACTGCTGCCATAGATGGTCCAGTTGTCGCCCGGTGTGAAGGATAGGTCGCCGGACTGCAGGGTGGGCTGGGCCAGGGTGCCGATGGCGGCGGAGACCAGCACCAAAAGCATCGAGAGGGTCCTCATGGGAAAGTGGGTGGGTGGTACTGACAAGACGCGCACCCCGGAGTAGGGTTGTCGAAGCTACACCGTGATCACCTCATCGTCGCAGGGTCCCTCGTTCCTCGTGAGACCCAGCGACGGCTTAAGTTTCCAATTTTCTCGCCGCTCTACCCCGAGCACATCTCACAGCCCTCCGGGTCATCCAGTGAGCAGGCGATCTCTGCGGCGGCGCGCTCCTCGGCGGTCATGGCCTTGGCCACGGGGGCGCCGGTGCTCACCTCCTTCACCTTCACCGCTTTCGGTTTCACGGCCTTGGCCTCCACCACCGCTCCGTTGCCGTTGCTCGCCACCACCTTTTCCGCCATGGCGGGCTGCGGGGCTTTGGCGGCTTCGGGTTGCGCCAGCTTGCTCTTGTCCACGGTGAACTTGATGGCATCCGTGGCGGCCTTGGTGCGCAGGTAGTACATGCCGGTCTTCAGGCCCGCCTTCCACGCATAGAAGTGCATGCTGGTGAGTTTGCCGAAGTTGGCGTTCTCCATGAAGATGTTCAGGCTCTGGCTCTGGCAGATGTACGCGCCACGGTCCGCGGCCATGTCGATGATCACCTTCTGGCTGATCTCCCACGCCGTCTTGTAGAGGTCCTTCAGGTTCTGCGGGATCTCCGGGATGTTCTGCACGCTGCCGTTCGCTGCGATGATCTTGTTCTTCAGGTCCTCGCCCCACAGGCCCAGCTTCACCAGGTCACGCAGCAGGTACTTGTTCACCACCACGAACTCACCGCTCAATACACGCCGCGTGTAGATGTTGCTGGTGTAAGGCTCGAAGCATTCGTTGTTGCCCAGGATCTGTGCGGTGCTCGCCGTGGGCATGGGTGCCAGCAACAAACTGTTGCGCACACCGTGCTCCTTGATCTCGCTGCGCAGCACGTCCCACTCCCAGCGCTTGCTCGGCTTCACGCCCCACATGTCGAACTGCAGCACGCCCTCGCTCACCGGGCTGCCCTGGTACGTCTCGTAAGGCCCTTCCTCCTTCGCCAGATCCTTGCTGGCGGTGAGGGCGGCGTAGTAGATGGTCTCGTGGATCTCGCGGTTCAGCACTTTCGCCTCCACCGAGTCGAAGGGGTAGCGCATCTTGATGAACGCGTCCGCCAAGCCCTGCACACCAATGCCGATGGGGCGGTGGCGCATGTTGCTGCGGCGTGCCTCGGGGATCGGATAGTAGTTCTGGTCGATCACCCGGTTCAGGTTCTTCGCCAGTTGGTACGTGATCTCAAAAAGCTTGTCGTGGTCGAACTTGCCCTTCACTACGAACTTGGGCAGGGCCAGGGAACCGAGGTTGCACACGGCCACCTCCTCCGGACTGGTGTACTCGATGATCTCCGTGCAGAGGTTGCTGCTCTTGATGGTACCGAGGTTCTGCTGGTTGCTCTTGCCATTGGCGGCATCCTTGAAGAGCATGTAGGGCGTGCCGGTCTCGATCTGGCTTTCCAGGATCTTGAACCAGAGGTCCTGTGCCTTGATGGTCTCACGGCCCTTGCCATCGCGCTCGTAGCCTTCGTACAACTCCTCGAACTTCGCACCCCAGGTATCGGCCAGGCCGGGACATTCGTTGGGGCACATCAGGGTCCAGTCGCCGTTCTGCTCCACCCGCTTCATGAAGAGGTCGGGTATCCACATGGCGTAGAAGAGGTCGCGTGCGCGCATCTCCTCCTTCCCGTGGTTCTTCTTCAGCTCCAGGAAGTCGAACACGTCCGCATGCCAGGGTTCCAGGTACATGGCGAAACTGCCCTTGCGCTTACCGCCGCCCTGGTCCACGTAGCGGGCCGTATCGTTGAAGACGCGCAGCATGGGGACGATGCCATTGCTGGTACCGTTGGTACCCTTGATGTAGCTGCCCTTCGCCCGCAGGTTGTGCACGCTGAGGCCGATGCCACCAGCACTCTGGCTGATCTGGGCACACTGCTTCAAGGTGTCGTAAATGCCATTGATGCTATCGTCCTTGAGTTGGAGAAGGAAGCAGCTGCTCATCTGCGGCTTCGGGGTGCCGGCGTTGAAGAGGGTGGGTGTGGCGTGGGTGAACCAGCCTTCGCTCAAGGAGTGATAGGTGGCGATGGCGGAATCGAGATCGGTTTTGTGGATGCCAACGGAAACGCGCATAAGCATATGCTGGGGGCGCTCCACCACCTTTCCATGCAGGCGCAGCAGGTAGCTGCGCTCCAGGGTTTTGAAACCGAAGAAGTCGTAGTTGAAGTCACGGTCGTAGATGATCGCACTATCCAGCAGGTCCGCGTTCTCCTTGACGATCTTGTAAACATCCTCTGCCAGCAAGGATGCCTTCTCCCCGGTCTTCGGATCGAGGTAGGTGTAGAGGTCCATCATCGTTTCGCTGAAGGACTTCTTGGTGTTCTTGTGCAGGTTGCTCACGGCAATACGGCTCGCGAGCTGCGCGTAATCCGGGTGCTTCACCGTCATGGTGGCGGCCACCTCGGCGGTGAGGTTGTCCAGCTCGGTGGTGGTCACGCCATCGAAGATGCCGTCGATGACCTTGAGGGTCACCGCCGTGGCATCCACCATGGGGTCCAGCCCATAACAGAGCTTCTTCACGCGGGCGGTGATCTTGTCAAATTTCACCGCCTCCCGGCGTCCGTCGCGCTTGATCACATACATGTTCGTTCTATGCTTTTTGGTTTTTGTGGACCGGCTCGTTCTGGGCTCCCGCTTGCTGCGCTCCGGCTGGTTAACTCATCGTGTCGGACCTGCTTCGCCGACACGTTCAATTTTCAGGATCGGTAAGGTTCGATCTTCAGGGACTTGTTGCGGACCCGTCGGGCAGTGGTTCTTCAACGGGTGGCTGTTAGTTGCGTACTGCCAACCCCGAAGGGCCACCCACCGGGCCTCTTCCCTTAAAAGTCCGCGTCCAGTTTGAATTTCACCTCTTCCTTGTTCTGGTTCATCACACCCGCTTTCTGGTACTCCCCCACCCGCTTCTCAAAGAAATTCGTCTTGCCCTGCAGGCTGATCATCTCCATGAAGTCGAAGGGGTTGGTGGCGTGATAAACCTTGTCATTACCCAACTCCATCAGCAGCCGATCGGCCACGAATTCGATGTACTGCATCATCAGTTTGGCGTTCATGCCGATGAGGTTCACCGGTAATGAATCACTCACGAACTCCTTCTCGATCTCCACGGCATCCATGATGATCTTCTCCACGGTCTTCTTCGGGAGTTTGTTGATCAGGTGCTTGGTGTAGAGCAGGCAGGCGAAGTCGCAGTGCAGGCCCTCATCACGGCTGATGAGCTCATTGCTGAAGGTGAGGCCCGGCATCAGGCCACGCTTCTTCAGCCAGAAAATGGAGCAGAAGCTGCCGCTGAAGAAGATGCCCTCCACGGCCGCGAAGGCCACGAGGCGCTCGGCGAAGCTGCCCTTGTCGATCCAGCGCAAGGCCCAATCCGCCTTCTTCTTCACGCAATCCATGGTATCGATGGCGTGGAAGAGCTTGTCCTTTTCGATGGGGTCCTTTATATAGGTATCGATGAGCAGGCTGTAGGTCTCACTGTGGATGTTCTCCACGGCGATCTGGAACCCATAGAAGAAGCGGGCCTCGGTGTACTGCACCTCATGCAGGAAGTTCTCGGCCAGGTTCTCGTTCACGATGCCATCACTGGCCGCGAAGAAGGCGAGCACGTGCTTGATGAAGAAGCGCTCGTCATCGTTCAGCTTGGTGTTCCAATCCACCAGGTCGGCATGGAGATCGATCTCCTCGGCCGTCCAGAAGCTCGCCTCATGCGTTTTATAGAACTGCCAGATATCGTTGTGCTGGATCGGAAAGATCACGAAGCGATCCTTGTTCTCCTTAAGCAGGGGTTCATTGGCGGCATCAACGTTCGCTGGAAGGACGTCCTCCAGGCTCATCTGGCTTTCTTTGGTGGTGTTGCTCATGGTTCCGATCGGCAAAAAAGGTCCTGATGGGGGAAGCCCCCCATTTTAAAATTCACGGTCTGGTAATGGTTCCCGCCGGCGTCGAACTGAGCGGCGTCGTCGGGTTACAAAATTGGACCGACCGATCGACGATCACAAGCGATAAAGCACGGTATGTTCCCTAAGTTTTTAACACGCACCGGTTCCTTGCGTCAGCCGTGGGATGGATCCATGTTGCATAGATGCAAGACCTTTCTTTTCACGATCCGTTAACATCGTGACCGGCACGCGATAGCAGTGATCATGCGCAGAAGTGAACGCGCGAAGGTCCTGCCATTACTGGGTTTCAGAGATCCCTCTTACTCCCAACGCAAGTGATCGAACACCCTTTCTTCGAACACATCACGTCCATCGCAGCAACAACGCAGGATCGCGTAAAGCGAACGTCGGATATGCCCGCTCAACGGGCCATCCACTCGCGATGCACCTTCTCCAGACCGGTGAACCAGTCCTCGCCATAACGTCGAACGAGTGCATCCTTCACAAAGCGGAACACGGGTACGTTCAGTGATGCACCACAGGCACAAGCCGGGGCACAGATCGGCCAGCGGTGGTAGTTGAGCCCATCATGGAATTTCAATTTCGTAATGCGGATCGGATACAGGTGACAGCTGATCGGTTTGCGGAACGGGATCTTACCCGCCTTCCACGCGAGTTCCACCCCGCAGGTGGCGATACCCTGTTCGTTGAACACGGTGTAGGCGCATTCGCCCGCCTCACCCACGAGGGGCGTAACCAAGTCGCCATCCATGTCCACCACACTGGTGCCTTGTTCCGCCACTGCCTTTATTCCTTTCTCCGGAATGAACGGCCGGATATTCGGCCATAGCTCCTTGAGCAACGCCGCTTCGTCCTTCTCCAACGGCGCCCCGCTTTCACCCTGCACGCAGCAGGCCCCTTTGCAGGCGTTGAGATCGCACACGAAGCGTTCCTCGAAAACGTCCTCACTGATCAGGGTCCCTTCGTGCTCGATCATGCGTTGCCTCCCTGGGTCAAGTTGGTCATGACTAGTTCAACGGGATCAGGGGCTCGTCCTCTCCCTGTTCACGGGCTCGTTCCGTAATAGCCGGATGCGCGGTTTCTGTAGCCGCTCCTTCAACCAGTCCTGCAACACCAGCTCCTGTGCGCGGACCTCCTGTTCCTCCATGATCGGCGACCAACTGACGAAGGCCGTCGGGATCGTGTCCATCCCACGACCATCCCATTCCACTGCGTTGGCATAGCTGAAGCGCTGCACCCCTGGATAGAGGACCTTCATCTCGCGCACCAAGGCGTCCATGGGTATCGGGTCGAGCTGCCGCTCGAGGTCCTTGATGTGCTTTTCCTTCTCCACCAATTGCTGCTCGTTGCGGGCGAAGAGATCCTGGATGATGCCACTCTTCATCTCCTGCGCCAGCTTTGAAGTGACCTCGTAACCCGCGGCGTTGGACTGGTGTAGTACCAGATCCACATCGTGCAGCTTTCGCTCCACCAATTGCTTCTTCAATAAAGCCACCGCGCTTTCCGCCAATGGATCGCCCATGAGGTAAAGATCGATCCTGCGTTCGTTGCCTTTGTATGTGATCTTGCTGCTCAGCAATTCGGTTTTGTCCACCGGGAAATTCGCGCTGAGGAAGCGGTCCACATCGCGCTTGAAGATCGCCTCATTCGTTACGGACACCAGGATCCAGACACTGGGTGCCAGCAACAGGAGGATGGAGACCGCCATGTACCGCTTCACCTTCCGCTCGCGGGCAGGGTCCACATGCTTGGCCAATGGGAATTTGAGGAGTCGAACGATGAGCAGTGTGCTCAGGGAGATGAAGATGGAATTGAGGATGAAGAGGTAAAGCGCACCGAACAGGAAATTCATCTGCATGGTCGCCAGGCCATAACCGGCCGTGCATAAGGGTGGCATCAGCGCAGTGGCGATGGCGACACCGGGGATCACGTTGCCCCGGTTCCGTCGGCTTACCCCGATGATACCGGCGATACCGCCGAATATGGCCACCCCGGCATCCAGCAAGGTGGGACGCGTGCGCGCCAGGAGTTCGGTCTGCTGATCGCTGAACGGTGAGAGTAGGAAGTACAACGTGCTCGTCAAAAGGCCGACGCCCATCATCACCAGGAAATGCCGGAGCGCTCGACGCAACAGTACCATGTCGTTGGTACCCACCGCCATGCCCGTGGCCAGGATCGGACCCATCAAGGGACTGATGAGCATGGCCCCGATGATCACCGCCGGACTGTTCACATTGAGGCCGATGCTTGCGATGAGGATGGAGCACACCAGTACCCAGACCACATGGCCACGGAACACCATGTCCTTGCGGATGATCTCCATCGTGGTATCGATCTGGGCCTCCCATTGGAGGTCCATCGTCTCGCGTACGAAGCGGCGACCCGCGGCCAGGGTACGGAGTATGATCCCGTCCATTTTAGCCGGGGTGGGCGGTGTGGGGTCTGTGCTCATTTGAAGGTGATCCAAAACTACGTTCTCGTTCCGTTCAGGCACGGGTACACCTGCCGGTCAACTTGTCCAATGTCCTTCGAGCCGTATTGAGAACACCCTTTCGCTCACGCGGAACCCCCATCTTTGCGCTTCGCCACGTCGCAGGTTTCCAGGACGTAGACGACACACCCATGAGCTCAGGAGAAGACCGCCTCAAGACATTGATCGGCCATGCCAAGGAGTATGGCTTTGTTTTTCAGAGCAGCGAGATCTACGATGGCCTCAGTGCCACGTATGATTACGGCCCTTATGGTGCCGAGCTGAAGAACAACATCCGGCAGTACTGGTGGGCCGCCATGACCCGCCTCCACGAGAACATAGTTGGCATCGACAGCGCCATCTTCATGCACCCCACCGTGTGGAAGGCCAGCGGACACGTCGATGCCTTCAACGACCCCTTGATCGACAACAAGGACAGCAAGAAGCGTTACCGCGCCGATGTGTTGCTGGAGGACCATCTGGCGAAGTACGCCGATAAGATCACCAAGGAGATCGACAAGGCGAAGAAGAAATTCGGCGATGCCTTTGATGAAGCCCAGTTCCGGGCCACGAACCCGAACGTGAAACGGAGCCAGGACCGGATCGATGGCGTGGAAGGAAGAATGAAGGAAGCGCTCGGCGCGAACGATCTCGAAGCCGTTCGCCAATTGATCATGGACGAGGAGATCAAGTGCCCCGTGAGCGGCACGGCCAATTGGACGGAGGTGCGGCAGTTCAACCTGATGTTCGCCACTGAGCTCGGCAGTGTAAGCGGTGAGAGCAGCACGATCTACCTGCGGCCTGAAACGGCTC
>JAHEFL010000442.1 GCA_024640205.1 Flavobacteriales bacterium
ATGTTCCTTGCCTTCGCGCTCACGATGCCCGCGGTGACCGTGCTCGTCAGGTTCATCGGGTTTCCCACCGCCAGTACCCATTCCCCTACACGCACTCCATCGCTATCAGCGAAGCCCAGGATCGACAGTTCCTTGGCCTCGATCTTCAGGAGCGCGATGTCCGTGCTCGGATCCCGGCCTACCACGGTCGCATCGAATTTGCGCCGATCGTTCAGGTGCACCTCGATCTTGTCAGCACCTTCCACCACATGGTTGTTCGTCACGATGTAGCCATCCTCCGTGATGATGACACCGCTTCCCGCCCCTTGTCGTGGTTGCTGGATACCCGGACGATAGCCCCAGAAATAATCCGCGAAGGGGTCGCGCACGTTCACCATGGTCTCGGTGGTCACGTGCACCACTGCGTTCACACTGCGCTCAGCAGCATCCACGAAGTCCGGCACCAAAAGGGCACCGCCGGAAGCCGCCATCACCGGTAGCTGCACCTGTCGCACGGGTGGTGGCGAGGAGACCAGAGAATGTTCTCCGGTGCCGGGTGTGTCGAGGTTCAAGCGTGACTCGATCCCCAGCGCGAGCAATGCACCGGCCAGGGACATGGCGATGTATCCGAATGTGCGTTTCATGGTCATGATCTGTTGGTGGGGCTCCGATCAAAATGCGTGCCTGCCACACGAAGGGAACGTTTTGTCAGGCCGTTGGTATCGCGATCCAGCGTTAATTTATGTTGATCAAGTTCAGGTACCTCCATCACGGCTGCGTAGCCGATCTTTGAGGCCTCTTCCATGGAATTGCACTTCGCCAAATGGCACGGTACCGGGAATGATTTCATTCTGGTCGATGATCGTGATGGATCCTTTCCTTCAACGGATCATGATCTCATCCGTCGCTTGTGCGACCGACATTTCGGGATCGGTTCGGATGGATTGATCCTGATACAGGCCGGACGTGAGAAGGACCTTCACTACCACATGGAGTTCTTCAATCCCGATGCGAGCCAGAGCTTTTGCGGCAACGGAAGCCGATGCGCCTTCGCGTTCTGGCGGCAGCTCATGGGCGATGATCCGATGTCGTTTGAAGGCGATCATCCCCAAGCCTGGTTCACGGCCATCGATGGCCGGCACGGTGCCGATGTGCGCGGCGGGGACGGTGAAGTGGGGATCACGATGCGACCTCCGGCATCCATCGAACGCATCACGGAGAACGTCGATCTGATCCACACCGGATCGCCTCATTTACTGGTGCGGGTGGATGATCCGGAACAAGTCGATATCGTTCCGGAGGCTCATCACCATCGCTACAACGAGCGTTTCCGTGCCGAAGGAGTGAACGTGAATTTCATACGGTGGAACGAGGACCTGGCGCGCATCGACATGCGCACCTACGAGCGCGGTGTGGAGGCCGAGACCTTGAGCTGTGGCACCGGTGTCACGGCTGCAGCGATCGACATTATACAGGGAGGCCTTGCCAATGATACTGCCGTGGAGGTCCATACACGGGGTGGCAGACTTCGGGTGGAGACCTTTTATGAGCGTTCCGGGGAAATGCCCACGGCGGTAACCCTGATCGGTGCCGCGACCGAAGTGTTCCGTGGGACCATCACCATCTGAGGAATGAGCGGGCTCCGTCGCATTCTGCTGTTCGGTACCCTTGCGCTGCTGTTGGCGGGCGGCTTCATTGCTTACCAAGGTTATCGAAGGGTGTTCGGACCAGCGGTTCAGTTCGATGAGGATTTCCGGATACTCCTGATCCCGACGGGGTCCGGGCTTACGGATGTCGTTGACAGCCTTCGCGCCATTGGTGCGATGAGCGACGATCACGCATTCCTCCTGCTGGCTGAAAGGAAGAACTACGCTTCCCGGGTACGGCCTGGCCGCTACCGGATCGATCGCGGCACATCCTTGAACGATCTGTTGAACAAGCTCCGCTCCGGGGAACAGGAACCGGTGAAGGTCACCTTCAACAACATTGCGCGCATCGAGGATCTGGCCGGCCGGGTGGCGCGATCCCTGGAGCCGGATTCCATGGCTTTCCTGACGGCGTTTCGGGACCCTGAAGTACAGGCCAGCACCGGCCTTTCGCCGCAGCATTTCCTAGGCCTCTTCATTCCGGACACCTACGAGTTCTGGTGGACCACCACACCGGAACAGTTCATCGAGCGCATGGTGAAGGAGTACGAAGTGTTCTGGACCGCTGAAAGGATCGCGAAAGCAAAGGCGATCGGACTTTCCCGCGAGGAGGTCTCAACGCTCGCTTCCATCGTACAGGCGGAGACCATGCGCATGAGCGACGCACCCATCGTGGCCGGCGTTTACCTGAACCGATTACGGATCGGGATGGCGCTCCAGGCGGATCCGACCTTGAAGTTCGCCCTGGGGCTGGACAGCATTTCGCGCGTGCTCGACCGGGACAAGAAAGTGGACTCGCCCTACAACACTTACAAGTACAACGGTCTGCCGCCGGGTCCCATCAACATGCCGGAAAGGCGCTTTCTGGAAGCTGTGCTGAACGCACAGAAGCACGACTACCTCTACTTCTGTGCGCGCGCCGATCTGAGCG
>JAHEFL010000443.1 GCA_024640205.1 Flavobacteriales bacterium
GGTGACCGTATTGGAAGCCCTGGCCATGGCCGGTGGACCGAATGAATTCGCGGACAAGACCTACGTCACCTTGATGCGACCCAGTGACAGAGGAGTGCAGGCCGTGTATATCGATCTGAGCAATACGGATGTGCTGAGCAGTGAGTACTACTATCTGCTGCCTAACGATGTGATCTACGTGCCAACGCTGAAGGCACGGGCCGGTCGATTGAACCTGGACCTGTTCGTGATCCTGCTCAGCACGATCAGTACGATCGCGGTCGTGGTCTCGGTCATCCAGAACTCCCAGCAATGAGCGCAGAGAACGACGCCATTGATCTCCGCGCCATCCTGCGGAAGTTGCTTGCCAAGTGGTGGTGGTTCCTGATCAGCTTGGTCCTATGTCTGGCAGCAGGCGCAGCCTACTACAAAACGACACCCAAGACCTGGTTGGTCCAAGCCGTGATGCTCATGGGCGATAAGAGCCGTACGAGTTATGGTGGTGATCAGGAGGACTTCATTAAAGGAACCTCATACCTGCGGGGCCGGGTCGATCTGGAGGATAAAGTGGCGGTCCTTACCTCGAAAACGAACATGGCCCGGACACTCAAGCGACTTGATTTCGGGATCAGCTATTTTGAAACGAAGGACTTACTGACCACGGAGAAGTATGAGTATCCGCCCTTTTTCGTGGTCCTGGATACGCTGGCCGTGCAGGTCATAGATGTTCCTATCGAGGTGAGCGTTGACAGGGATGCGGGTACCTACCACGTCAAGGCCGAGGGAAAGAAGATCCGATTGTACAATGTGGCGAACCAGGAGGTTCTCGATCAATACATGGACGAGTATGAGGTGGATCAAGTGGCGCGTATTGGAGATCCCTTCATCGCGCAGAACCTAAGTTTTTCGATCGAGTTCCCCGAGGATAGGGATTATTCATCGGGGTCTGAATACCACTTCGAGATCAATTGCCTGGATGATCTGGTGGCCAACTATCGGGAAAAGACGAAAGCTGAGCCCTTGGGAAAGGAGAGCAACATTGTTGTGTTGCGGATAGAAGGCGAAGCGCCTGAGAAGGAGATCAACTTCCTCAACAAGCTCATGGAGAGCTACATCGAGAGCGAGTTGACCAAGCAACAACAAAAGGGCCTCACCACCATCCGGTTCATCGATGAGCAGATCGGCAATGTGAGCGACTCGTTGAAACGGGCGGAGAGTTCGATCGAGGGGTTCCGGGCCACCAGCGGAGGAGTGATCAACGTGGCTACCACCTCCGAGGCATTGTTCCAGGAACGTAGCCGCCTGGAGGATGAGCGTTCGCTCCTTGCCAGGAGAAGGAATTATTGTGCTTCGGTATTGGAAAAGGTCAGATCCACAACGGACCTCCGTAATGTGCCGGCCCCATCTTCGTCGGGTATCGATGATCCGGTGCTGAACAATCTGGTGATCGAGATCACACGCTTATCTGCCGACCTCGCCGCACAGAACTTGAGTACTGGCGCAAGATCCAATCCTACCGTGATCGCGATGGAACGGCGCATGAAGAATCTCACGGCCTCGTTGGCACAGACCGCGGAGAGCCTCGTGGAACAGGCGGAGATCAGCCTTGCGGACGTGAACCGTAGGATATCCTCGATCAATTACCAGAGCAGTCAGCTTCCCAGCGATGAACGCAGGCTGGTCAGTTACGAGCGGCGTTTCAAGCTGAGTGACAACCTCTACAATTACCTGATGGAGAAACGCGCGGAGGCGGGTATCGCCATCGCGAGCGACCAGGTGGACAAGATCGTGGTCGATGATGCCAAGGTCGAAGGGTTGAAGCCCATATCACCGAACAAGAAGATCCTTCTGGGTGGTGCGCTGGTACTAGGGCTGATCCTGCCTGTGCTCCTCCTCCTCATTCGGGACTTTTTCAATGACCGTATCCTTGACCTCGACCATCTTACACGGCTCAGCAAGATCCCTGTGCTGACCACGATCCCGGCGAGCAAGAGGAAAAGGGTCAAGCTTGACGACCCCAAAAGCCGGCTGGCTGAAGCGTTCCGCACCGCCCGGATCAACCTTCAGTACCTGAATCCCGATGTACCCAGGCAGGTGATCGGATTCACGTCATCGACGAGCGGGGAAGGAAAAACGTTCTGTGCGGTGAACCTGGCCACAGTAATGGCGCTGAGTGGAAAGCGCACACTTCTTGTGGATGCTGATATGAGAAGGCCGAACATTCTCCGAACGATGGGAATGAGCGACAAGGGCCCGGGGCTTTCCACCTATCTGATAGGAGAATGTGATGTCGATGCACTCATCCGGAGCACGGAGGTGGATGGTCTTTCCGTGGTCGACGCAGGTCCCATACCCCCGAATCCTCTGGAATTGATGGAGAACGAGCGATTATCCGCACTTTTCAAGGAGCTGAGGACAAGGTTCGACCAGATCATCGTGGATGCATCGCCTATGGGGCTTGTAAGTGAATACGTCATTCTCATGCGGCACGTGGATGTGAATCTGTACGTCGTCCGGCAGGGTAGGACCGGACGTGGCGCCCTCAGGCTTATCAACGAAATGGTGGCCGGCGAT
>JAHEFL010000444.1 GCA_024640205.1 Flavobacteriales bacterium
CGTAACAATCACCACTTGCCGTGAAATAATTATTCGCTCCACCGGAAAGGCCCAGACCTCCTCCCTTGAACTGTGCCAGTTCCTTCTCGCTGTGGTGGGCCCTGGCTTTGGGCAGCTGACCCTCCGACCAGGCTACGAAAAGGACAACAGTACCGATTAGGCCGGATAATATCAGGCCGCGAGTAAGTAAGGTGCGATCGAATGTCATACGTACTGGGATATTCCGACGGCACCAAGGTACTGCGTACCATCACGGCATGGCCAGTATCACTTAGTGCGGACCATTGAGGTCCTGAACGGATACACGCCCTCCCCAAGGACCGGAATGGCCAGGATCAGCCTCCGCGTTGCGCACTTTTGCGCATGGTGGTTGACTTGGGTTTGCTGGTTCCACCGGGCTTTGGAGAGGCCACTTTCTTGGGAGCCACTTTCTTCTTGGCACCGCCTTCCTTGGGTGCCTTCTTCTTCGCGGATGCGCTCTTCTTCCCGTCCTTACTGCCTTCGACTTTCTCGGAACCACTTTCCTTACCCGCCACCTCGGAAGGCTCCTTCTTCTCTTTGAACTCGCCTGATCTCAAAAGCAGATCGTACCACGCGAAAAGCTTGCGCAGGTCGCTGGCATAGATCCGCTCTCGGTCATGGTTCGGAAGCACTTCGGCCAATTTCCCGAATAATTCCTTCTCTTCCGCCTTGGGGTCCACGCTCGCTTTCCCCTTCTCCAGTTCGAACAGCTTTTTCAGAACGTCCGCCAAGGGCACATCATCCTCTGTGGTGAACATGCTGATCTCATCCAGCGTGCTGACACGGATGCTGGTATGCACCGGAGCGCGCTTGCCATCGATAAGGGATTCCACGATGAGCGCTTGGCGACCCTGCGCCACGATGCGGTATAGTCCCGGTTTGCCGGTGACCGAGATGATCTTGGTAAGGTCCATGCCGTTGAATTGGAAAGTGTAAATCTAAGGATGCACCATGAGTTGCTTTAGCTTGATCAGGTCTTCTGTTTCTTCTTCCTGGCGGCAGGGAACAGAATGTTGTTCAGGATAAGCCTGTAGCCCGAGGAATTGGGGTGCAAACCAAGGTCCGTTGGGGGATCCCCCACCATATGCTGGTAGTCCTCCGGGTCATGCCCGCCGTAGAACGTCCATTGGCCAAGGCCGAATTCGCCATGGATGTATTTCACCGTACCATGGGCCTTGTTCTCACCCATCACAGTTACCCCGGGTTTGACAAGGTCCTTTCGGAAAGCGGTCGTCTGCCCCATGAAACCGCGCACGACCTGTTCATGGCTTTGACAGAGCATCGTAGGGACGATATCCCATTTGGCACTGAAGTCGAAAAGGGTGAAGAAATCACGGGTCTGACCGATACGGGCATGGATATCAGTGGCATCGATATCCGAGAATTCATAGGTCATCGGATCGGTCACCAGCTTGAAATCCTTGAACGCGAAGGTCCTTCCGAAATCGATCAACTGTTGGGCCCGTGGATCGATAGGGTCGCCGTCGAACTCCGCCGTGCAGATATCGACCCCTTCCGCAGCCAGGGAAATATCGTAGGAATCCGTACCGGAACACATCGTGAACAGATACCCTCCACCGGCCACATAATCCCGGATCTTCAAGGACACGGCCAGTTTCATCTGGCTCACCTTGGCAAAGCCCAACGATGAAGCCAATTCCTCGGCTTCCCGCACCTGTGTCTGGTACCACGGTGCATTCCGGTATGCCCGGTAGAATTTCCCATACTGGCCTGTGAAATCCTCATGGTGCAAATGCAGCCAATCGTATTGCGGCAGCACCCCAGCGATGATCTGGGTATCATAGATCCGATCATAGGGGATCTCCGCATACTCCATCACCAAGGCTACCGCATCGTCCCAGGGCTGAAAGGACTCTGGCGCATAGACCGCGATGCGTGGGGCCTTTTCCAATTTAACCACCTCCATGTTCACCTCCGGATCCGAGATCTCGGCGAGAATGGCAGCCGCTTGCGCGTCCGCGATCACCTGGTAGGTGATGCCTCGGATCGTGCACTCCTCCTCCAGTGCTTTCAAATGATCCACCAGAAAGCTCCCTCCACGATAGTTCAGGAGCCAATCGATGGGCACATCGCTCTGGAGCGTCCAATAGGCGATACCATATGCCTTCAAATGGTCGCGCTGGGAGCCGTCCATGGGAATGAGCAGCTTGGTCGCCTCCGCATTCACGGATAGCAACATAACGACCGTCAACAGGAATGCTCGAACGGACTTAGAACGGTGCAGCGTCGTCAAGATCATTCTCATCGTTCATTCGGCTTGGCCGCGTGATCGTACGGAAGGGGTCACCGCCACCTTCACCAATTCCCGTGCCTTCAACGCCGAAGTCACCGGACATCGTCTCCAGATCCGTGAATTTAGCCAACTCCGGAATGAATCGAAGCCGTACCGTGTCCACCGCACCGTTCCTGTGTTTCGCAACGATGACCTCACCGACACCCATGGTGCTTCCATTCTCATCCTCGTAGATCTTGTAATATTCCGGACGGTACAGGAAGCAGACGAGATC
>JAHEFL010000048.1 GCA_024640205.1 Flavobacteriales bacterium
GGAACGGCACACTGATCCTCAATTCCCTCTTCGACAAGGACCTCAATGGCAAACCCCTACCAGAGAGCGTATGCGGCCTGGGACTTACCACCCTGAACGCCCGCAACATGGGGCTTACCGGGGTGCCCGAATGCATCGGCCAACTGAGCGGCCTGGACAAACTGTACCTGGACGGCAATGCCATCACCGCCCTGCCGGAAAGCCTTGGCATGCTCACGAGTCTCACGGTATTGGACGTTTCGGACAACCAGTTGACCACTCTGCCCGAGGGTATCTACAAGCTTACGGGGCTGAAGAAACTGACGGTTTCCGGCAACAAATTGAGCAGCGAAACAATGACGACCTTGCAGTCGCAATTCCCCGATTGTAAGATCAAATAAGCGGACTGCACTTCGGAAAGTGGCCTCGACCATGATCTTCTCTTGAGCGGGAATGGTCCGCTCCGGGTGCGTTCCAATGGAACGGACGCATGGAGTGTAATAGCCTTCAAGCACTATTTCACCACCAGCTGCTCGCTCCACCGCTGTCCGTCCACCTCCATCTGCACCAGATGGATGCCGGGCACCAAGTTGCGTTCCAATTGAATGGTGAGAATGCCGGCATCGTTCGGAGTGAACACGATCGGACCGGCTTCGCGCTGGCCCAGCATATTGAACACGGTCACTTGCACTGTCCCTTTCCGCACCGGACCATGCAGCTCGATCCGGAAATTACCCTCGCTAGGGTTGGGCCACAAGCGAATGCCACCACGACCCGGAGTTCCCGCGATCGACGTGTTGATACCTGCACTCAACTTCACCAGGAAGGCGTCCCGCAGACCGGTCGTGGTGAAATTCGCGACCCCCGTCCCGGGGTCGAGATCCGCGGTCTGCTCAAAGAAGCCACCCATGAAGATCGCGCCGGTGGCATCGGTGGTCACCGCCAAGGCATGGTCCCAACCGGCGCCGCCAAAGGGACCGGCCCAGAGGTAATTCCCATTGGCATCCAACTGCTGCAAATGACCTTCCGGTGAAACGCTCGGGAACGGAAGGTTGGCGGTACCAGATCCCGGATCAAAGTCCGTGGTCTGCTGGAAGTAGCCCGTGCTGAGCACATTCCCGGAAGGGCTGATGTGTATACCCGAGCTCCAGTTGTTATTGGCGGAGGGAAGCATGGAGGCCCAGGCGAACGCACCGGTGGAAGTGAGTTTTTGTACGAAGGCCCTGCGCCCACCCTGCGCATCCAATGAGGTGACCTCGGAACCCGGATCGAAATCCACGGTACCGTTGAAAGTGCCTGTGGTGTAAATGTCCCCCTGTGCATCGATGGCGATGTCGCGTGCAATGTCCTCCTGTCCCGGTCCTACAGCCGTGGCCCAGATGATGGCGCCATCGTTGCTCAACTTGTAGACGAAGATGTCCTTGCTCCCATCACCGGGAAGGATAAGTGGATTGCTTTGACCGAAGTCGGAAGGCCCCGACATCGCGCCGGTAACGAGCACGTTGCCTTCAGGGTCCAGCGCGATGGCGTTGCCTTCATCCCAGAAGAAGCCCCCGACGTTATGGTACCATGCGAAGTCCCCGGTGGGTGGCAACTTCAGGATGAACACATCCGGCTCGTTGAAGCCTGTGACAAGATCGCCAGCGGAATTCGGTCCTGACTGGAATACGGCACCCTGCCTGACACGGCCGGTCATGTATGCATTTCCTAATTGGTCAGCGACGATGCTATTGCCGGTATCATCCTCCGAACCACCACCACGACCCTGGCGGATCAAGTTGCCGTCCGGATCCAAACGCAGGAAAAAAACATCGCTTCCCCCGCTGGAGGTGATGGTGACAATTCCCGGACC
Organism: Flavobacteriales bacterium; assembly: GCA_024640205.1. Taxonomy (GTDB): domain Bacteria; phylum Bacteroidota; class Bacteroidia; order Flavobacteriales_F; family PHOS-HE28; genus PHOS-HE28. The sequence continues at coordinate 1,832 of JAHEFL010000048.1, forward strand.
CGGGTTGATATCCATCGTGCCAGCAAATGTGCCGATCACCCACGTGTTGCCGGCAGGATCCACACTGATATCGTTCACCGCAAAGGTGTTCACGGAGCCGTTCAGGGAGCGGGCCCACACCAAGGTACCCTCGGGATCCAACTTCACGATGAACCCACCGGTATTGGGAGAGGTCAGTTCATAGGTGCCGGGTCCGGGATCGAAGTCCACCGTGCCGACGAACTCGCCCACGGCGTAAATGTTCCCATTGGCATCCGTATCCAGCGCCCTGATCAATTCGTTGTTGGAGCCACCGAACTGGATAGCCCAGTCGAGAACGGGAAGTTGGGCGTTCAGTGTGGCCGCGATACAGATCGTGAACAGCTGTAATAGAAGAACCCGTTGAAAGGATCGAAACATGGTGCCTACGGTTGGTCAGAACCAAAGATACCCGGCCCGTATCGGTGCGTTGCTCTGATCAGAACAAGAAGCCGATGCAGAATCCTTTCCGGAACAAGGAGAACAACGCCTTATTGATGTCCGGCTTCATAGCTTATAGAAGCGAGCATGGCGTCCTATGGCGCCTAACAACTCCAAGTAGTACAGACCCTGCGGCAGGTCGGCCACATCCAAGCGCCCCTGATCGGGCGCTGTGAAGACCATGCGACCCTGCACATCGAATACCGTGATAGTGCCAGGTTCTTCGGAATTCCAATACAGTACGTCCATCGTTGGCTGGGGCCACACGTACAGCTGTGTATCGCCATTCCCGGTTCCGCTCACCCATGTGCTGTTGTCTATGGTGATCACGGAATCTATAGGCGTGCATAGGTTGTCCGCGTTGAAACGGACCAGATACTCACCGGGGGCCAGGTCCTCCCACAGTACAGTGGTGGCCATGGGCTCCTCTTCCAACAACATGGGCACGGGCCAAGTGAACAGCAGGAAGGTTCCTATTACCGGCATTGGCGGTGGCATGGACGACCCGGCATCCAGCAACACTTCCTGCACGTGGATGCTTCCATTGTCACCTCCGCTGGCGGGTTGTGTAGCAAGGATCAAGCTCGAACCATCACACGTGTAGGTGTTCACTGCCGGACCGGCGCCTAGGGATCCGCAAATCGAATTGTCCTCCACGATGACCTGGTATGTGTAACCGAAGGGGAGGTTGTTCCACATAACGGTCGCCGCGGTGCAGCTGATCGGACTGACGCTATCGATGGCAATGCCGTCCTGCAGCAAATAGGCCACAGTGGCATCCGCATTGGGTGGACATGCCAGAAAGTTGAAGATCTGTGTGCCGCAGTATGGAACGGCCAGCCAGGCATCCACCGCTATAGTGCCTGCCGAGACATACACGAATTGATCCACCTCCCACTGTAATTGTTCGATCTCGAAGTTCTCCGTGTACAAGGGGGTGATACCATTGAAAAAAGTGACCGTATGAGGGCCTACTGCGAGCTCGGTCTGCGTGTCCGTCGATCCATTATCCCACAAGCAGGAGGTGGGATCGCCGGTGCATTCGTTCAGGTTCACGAAGGCCACTCCCATGGTTTGTGGCCAAAGTGGATGTCCCGTGTAAGGTCCGCATTGGCCAACGAGTATGGTGGGCGCGAATAGGTACACTATCAAGAAGGACCTGATCATGTTGAACGCGGTTCGGACCATAGACAAAGTAACCCGTAAAGGGTTGCTTTTTGAACCTGTTCTTCCGGTTCACGATCGTGGCGTTTGGAAATTCACCGGATAACCGGCTCTGCGCTTTGCAAAGAACTGCATGCAGTCCCCGCAGGAAGGGATCAGAACGCGAAGCCGAGGCAGATGCCGCCCCGGAACAACGGGAACAGCTCGTTGTTGATGTCTGCCCATGCTGAACTATCATTCGCTCCGGCCACGAGCCCATCCAACGTTTTCCCAAGGAACATGATCCGCACATCCGCATCAGCGGCATTTTCCTCGATGTTCTTTTTGATCTTCTGGTAGTCCGCCGCATCCAGGTTCGGGTCGTTCGTCTGCACGTGCATATCGCCGCTGGCTACACCAAAACCAGTATTGAGGTCCAGGTAGATCCGTGGGCCGAGTTCGAGCTGCACACCGAGCGCCAAGCCACCTCCGAAGCCGGTGGCCGTGCCATCCAGATTCGCACGGATGTTCCCCCCGTTCTTCTCATAGTCGTAGGGTACCAGGTAGGTGTAACTGTAGTAGCGCGTAAAGGCCTCCAAATAGAATCCCTTCATCGCCTTGGCCATGTAGAACCGGAAGTAGGGGTTCAGGAACAAGCCTTCCGGGGTGATCTGCCCGGTATAGGTCATGGTCTCATCACTCAAGGTTCCTATGGCATCCAAAGTGAAGGTGCTAGGGATCTTGTAACCGCCCAGCAGACCAACGCTGGTCTTCGGACCGACCATGTATTCGTAGTTCGCGTTGATCGAGAGCATGGCGTACCCGACCAGGTTGATCTTTACGATGCTCTTGGGGGCCAAGGCCAGGTCGAGGATCTTGTCACCATCCTGAGCTTTGACAAACGTGGGGAATAGGATGAGGGAACCGAAGAGGATCAGGTGTCTCATGGCTTAAGGTTCTGGGGGCCGTAAGGGGTGTTGGATATGTGAATCTAATGCATTCGACGAGGCAAATGCAACCTTGATCGAGCGCATGACGGCATTCGTCGAAATTGCAGCCCATAGCCATTCTGGTCCCGGTCCAAGGGTCATCCGAGAACGGTGTGGGCTGTGTTCGAGGAGGCCTATTTCCCCTTCCTTCCCCACTTCGCATCCATCTCAGCCACCTTGGCTGTCACGATGGCATTCACCACGGCGACCGGGATAGGCCTGTTCGGCTGAAAACGAATGGCACCCTTGCTGCATTCGAATTCCTGAAGCTCCTTCTCAAAGCCTTTGGGAAGCATTCCATAAAGCGCACAATGCTTCTTCGATGCGCCCATGTAAAGCATGGTGTGCCCGTGCAGTTTCCATCCTGGCAGGCCGTAGCCGAACCATTCCGTGCACTTCGGCGCCGCAGCGAGGACCTGTTCGCGCAGTTCTTCCAGCGCCTTGCGCTGATCGGGAGGAAGCGCCGCCAGGTAGCTATCGGTGTCGGTGGGCTTGGTCATGCGTTTTCCGCAAGTATCCCGCTGTGGGAAGAACAAGATACTGAGCTGTTCCAGTGAGACCCTAGGAAGATCTTTGAGGATCGCGACAGCACAATATCCTATGTCGGAAGTGTGTACTGCGCGATCAGCGCATCATACCGCGGATCCTTCCGCACACCATCGTAGCGCACATCCCCTTTCAGGAACTCCACGGTGAAGTAACCCGGGTTGGAGAGGTTGAATTCCAGTTGCTCGAAGGCCTTGTCCAAGTCGCCCGCCAGAATGTAGGTGACCGCGAGGTCGTAGAGCGGCATGATGCCATATCCGACATCCTTCGCGTAGGGCAGCAACTCGGTTGCTTTCAAGGCCATTTGGATCCCTCGTTGCCCCTGGCCGGCACCTGCAAGCGCAATGCCCAATGCACTGTGGTAGCGTGCATCCTCCAAGTGCTTCGGCAATTCCTTCTCGAGGAGGATCACCGCTTCCTTGAATTTCTGATTCGCCACCGCCGTTACGCCCAAGCGCTGGAGCAGGTAGGCTTCGGCCAAGGCGGCGGGGTACACTTCGATCTTGGTGATGTGCCACCCATCGGGCAGGGCGGCCACACGATCAAGGGCCGCCTCGATCTTTCCGTCGGCCATCTCCAGGTTCAGCATGGCCCAGGTGTACCATGCGTGTTCATGATCCACCATGTCGAAAGCCGTGTAGGCCTCAGGAACGGGACCTTTCCAGCAATAGAAGTTCATGCCCCTGTAGATGTACGGCCAGTTCTCGTCAGGGGCCAGTTCGATCGCCTTGTCCGCCACGGCTATGGCCTCCGGGAAGCGGTGCGCCCACATGTAGGCCCATGACAGTTCCATGAAGTTGCCCGCTTCCTTCGGACTGAGCGCGACGGCCTTCTTAAGCTCCGCAATGCATTCCTCGATCCGCCCTTCGGTAAGCATGACCATCGCACGGGCATGGATCAGATCGGAATTGTTGGGCAGACCTTTCTCGGCGATGGACCAGTGCTCCATGGCCTTCTGTTTGTCGCGGAAGGCCCAGTTGTAATAGTCGCCGATGGCCAGGTTCACGCCGGGGTCTTCAGGACCAAGGGCGATCGCTTTCTCCATGGCACGGGTCGCCATGGCGCGACGCTCATCGGTCTGATCGGTCCGCAGGTAATAGACCCGTGCATGGCAGCGCGCCAGTTCCGCATAGGCCAGGGCGAAGGTGCTGTCGAGCTGAACGGCCTGTTCCAGGTTCACGATGGCTTCCAGCGCGGTCTCACCCAGGAAGTGGTCCTTGTGCGAAAGGTGCCGCCCTTTCAAATAGGCCTGATAAGCCTCAATGTTCTGCGTGGGAGCCTGGGCCAGGCTGTTCGTCTCAGCGGGTGTCAGGGTGCGCTGCAGCATGCCTGCGATGGCCACGGCGATCTCGCGTTGGATGGTGAACAGGTCGTTCACGGATCGGTCGTAGCTCTCCGCCCAGAGGTGTGCATCGGTGGCCACGTCGATGAGCTGCGCGGTGATGCGCAGTTGATCCCCAGCGCGCTGCACGCTGCCCTCGAGTATGGTGCCGACGTTGAGCTGCGCGCCGATCTCGGTGATCGAAAGCGTGTCGCCCTTGAACTTCATGCAGGTGGTACGGCTGATCACATGCAGGTCCTTGATCTTGGCCAATTGTGTGATGATGTCCTCGGTAAGCCCGTCACTGAAGAACTCCTGCTCCGGATCGCTGCTCATGTTCACGAACGGCAGAACGGCCACCGACAGGGCGCGCTCTTTCACCGCAATACCGGTAGTTGCTTGTGCATCCCCCTTCCAATGTTTGAAATAGAAATACTGACCCACCAGCAGTACGGCGAGGATACCGATCGTGGCGGAGCCCGCGAGCGAGCGCTTCGGCGGGGTAGTGGGAGCAGCTCGCCCATCGTCCACATCCTCCGTACGGACAATACCATCCGGCCCCCATTCGTAGATCCAGGAGATGATCAGCGCGATCGGGAAGCCCACGAGGGCCATGACGATGACGGCGGTGATGGACCACCTCGGCAAGCCCAGGTACGGGAACATGGCCACGGCCACCTGTATCACCAGCCAAGCGGACATGGCGTAAACGGTCGCCACGCGCAACACATTGCGCCGCTTCAGTTCCTTCCAAAGACTCTGCATGTGATCAGCGCAATGTGGTCCCCATGGCACCGTACCAAGGATGTATCTCAAATTTCAACTGCCCGGCCTTTACAAATGGGTCCTGCCGGAGGTAACCCTCCACCTCCTCCCGGGAATCGCAATCGTAGAGCAATGAGCCACGCCAGCCGGCATCGTTCTTCCCAAAGGGTCCTGCCATGATGAGCAGGCCACGCCGCGCCTGTTCCGCCTGATGGTCCAGGTGCTGCTGTTGCATGATCTCGGCTGAAAGGCTGTCCAGTGCAGGCCCATCCCCGCTGGTGTACAACACATACCAATACTGCTTCATGTGGTAGGTGCTGTCAGCGATCGTCACGTCGAATGTGCGTTGCGCCATACCTGTCCCGAAGGACAATGATGCAAGCACCAACAGGATCGAGCGGAACCGGGTCATCACCCAGCTGGGGACCGGGTTCATCGGCGCATCTTTTCTTTCCGTGCTTTCGATAGGATCTGCTTCACGAATTTCGTCTTGTGCTTGGTGTATTCTCCGCGGTCATTGGGATAGCGCTTCACCAGATCCAGTTTCAGTGCTTCATAGCGCGAAGCCTCTTCCGGATGATTGCAGAGATAATCCCGGAAGATCAACCGGTTCACGCTGGCCTGCCCCGGCTCCACCACATGTACATGCACAGCGCGTTCACCATGTTCGTCGCGTTTGATGAACCACGCATAAAATGGTGCGGCATCACCGATCGTGGGACGCCAGATGAATTCGTACCCTTCCTCCTCCATCAATGGAACGACATCCTCCTTCACCCGTTCCATATCGCTCACTTCCACCTGCACATCAATGATGGGCTTTGCACTGATCCCTGGGATGGCGGTGCTCCCGATGTGCGCGATCCGTTGCGCCAGCATCCGCGGGAGGACCCGCTTAAGGACCGTTTCAACCTCCGCGTACTGCTCCGCCCATTTCGGGTCGTGAGGTACGAGATCGATATGCTCCTTCAGAAGCACGGCTATCCGATCCTTTGCTTTCCCTTTCATGGTGCGATGCTACGATTTATCCGTGGGTGAATAGATATTATACCTCTGTTCCCGGAGGAATCCGACCAACGTGAGACCGCTTTCCCTGGCAAGCTGCACTGCGATGGAAGAAGGCGCGCCAACCGCTGCCATCAGCGGTATGCCGGCCATCACACATTTCTGTACCAGTTCAAAACCGGCACGACCACTGACCAGAAGTTGGTGGTACGTCATTGGCAGATCGGCGGAAAGGGCCGCGCCGATGAGCTTGTCCACCGCATTGTGGCGACCGATATCCTCCCGAAGCAGGAGCAACTCACCGGCCCGATCGAACAAGGCCGCTGCATGGATGCCTCCGGTATGTTTGAACAAGGTCTGTGCAGCGCGCATGCGGTCCGGGAGCGAGGTGATCACCTCCGGATCGATCGCACCGAAGGGTTCCATGGGTCGATGGCACACGGCATGCACCGCCTCGATGCTGCTTTTTCCACAGACACCGCAACTGCTCGAGGTGTAGAAATTCCGTTGCCATTGCCCGGGATCCAGTTCCACCTCGGGATGCAATTCCGCGCGGACGACATTGCCCTTTTCCTCCTCCTTCACATCCTCGCAGGGTCGGACCCTCAACACCTCATCGGCAGAGGCGATGATCCCCTCGGTGAACAGGAAACCGAGCGCCAGCTCCTCGTCATTCCCTGGCGTACGC
>JAHEFL010000445.1 GCA_024640205.1 Flavobacteriales bacterium
AGGGGCTGACCAAAGCTCGCGGCGATCCCAACCAGCCTTCTCGTGAGCTGCTCCTCGCGCTCAATGGGCTGGTAGGGATCCGTTGCGCCGGATAACGTGATCGGTTCAGCCTTCCAGGACGAACTGCGCAATGCTTTTTCAAGCAACTCCGGTGCGTTCCGCTTCACGATCACCACCCGTTCGAAATCGAGTCCAGCGTTGTAGCCCCAATACTCGTGGGTGGTCCGAGCGTAACAATAACTGCACCCGTGCTCACAGCCTTGGTATGGGTTCATGCTCCACCGGAACGGAATGTCCGGGCTATCCACCCTGTTCACGATCGACTTCGCATGTTCGATCAGGTATCGAGTCTGACGTGAGGCCGGCTCCACTTCATCAACGCCCTCGGGAAGCACCGTGGCATAGCTCCGATGCTGGAAACGGCTGGCCACTTGTCGGGAGGCTCCACGGCCTTTGATGGGAAGTTCGTCGATCACGATCCGCTCAATGTAGCACCTGCCGTTCCGCTCTGTGGCGTTTTGGTGACGATCCTTCCTGCTGCGAAGGATACCTTCGCGCCCATTCTGAAAATTCGTTCATGCGCCCTCTCCTATTGACCTTCCTTCCCTTCCTGTTCGCCTGTTCCGGAGCTCCTGCACCGACCACTGTGACCGACGCGGCGCCAGAAGTCAAGGACTCGCTGATCCATCCGATGGAGAAGCATTTCAAAACCTTGAAGCAGTTGACCTTCGGAGGTGACAATGCGGAAGCCTACTGGAGCTTCGATGGCAAGCGCCTCGTTTTTCAGGCCCATGTGCCGGCCTGGGGCGATGGCTGCGACCAGATCTTTGTGATGGACCCGTTCAATGGAACGACCAAGGATGGGCCACCCCAGCGGATCAGTACCGCAGGCGGTAGGACCACGTGCAGTTACTTCCTTCCCGGTGATACGACGATCCTTTTCGCAAGCACCCACGAAGCGAATGCCTCCTGCCCTGCCTTACCGGAACGCCGTGCGGATGGCAAGTACGTGTGGCCTATTTACGCGGGATTCGATATCCATGTAAGCGACCTGGAAGGGAAGCTGCTACGCAAGCTGACCGACACGCCGGGTTACGATGCCGAAGCGACTGTTTCGCCGCAAGGCGATCTGATCGTTTTTACCAGCATGCGCGACGGGGATATGGAATTGTATACCATGAAGATCGATGGCAGTGATGTGCGAAGGATTACCAGCGTCCCCGGGTACGACGGCGGAGCGTTCTTCAGCCCCGATGGAACCAAGTTGCTTTGGCGCGCATCGAGACCCCAGGAAGGTGCTGAATTGGAGGAGTACCGCAAGTTGCTTTCCGAGGGATTGGTGATGCCAACGAGCATGGAGCTTTACATCGCCAATGTGGATGGCAGTGACATGCGGAAGATCACTGATCTGGGCCAGGCGAACTGGGCGCCCTACTGGCATCCCAGTGGCGAGAAGATCATTTTTGCCAGCAATCATCAAAGTTCCAGGGGCTTCCCATTCACGTTGTTCATGATCAACGCGGACGGAACCGGGCTTGAGCAGGTGAGTTATGGGGATACTTTCGATGCCTTCCCGGTATTCAGTGCGGATGGGAAGTACCTTGTTTTCAGCAGCAACCGGAACAACGGCGGGACCCGGGAAACGAACCTGTTCCTGGCGGAATGGGTGGATAATCCCTGATCGACACGAGTCGATGGTCCAGGATCAAAGATCATGAGCAACGATACCGGTCAACCGGAAGGTGAGCAGGGATCAGCGCCGGGTTGGGTGCAAGGCCTGCGAAAACGTTGGGGGGTAAGCACCTCCCGGGTTTTCGTCATCCTCCTGGTCTTCGCACTGACCGGTACCACGGTCATGCTGCTGAAGCGCCCAGTGGTGGGATACTTCGCAGGCGATGGTGAACAGCCGTTCCTGTTCAGCCTGGTCTATTACGTGCTGATCCTGCCCGCGTACAATGCCATCCTCTTGGTCTATGGCTTTCTCTTTGGCCAGTTCCGGTTCTTCTGGGAATTCGAGAAACGATTTTTCCGGCGCATGTTCACAAGGACACGTTCCTAACCACCGACCTAGCTTCCAAGGATCGCGGCGAAGGAACGATGATCAACTTTGTCATCCGATCCAATGTGGGAACGGAGGCTTCCATGAAGGACAGGCAAGAGGACAGTGGGCAGGGTAGAAAGCGACCCTCGGTCCTGCATCGCCCGATATGGTGGGCCAATGGACTTGCTGTCGGTGTTCTGTTATTGACTTACCTCGCCCCGCACGTAAGCCCTACTAGTATGTGGCTCCTGGCCCTCTTGGCCATGACCTTTCCGTATCAACTGATCATACATGCAGCCTTTCTCTTATGGTGGTTCCTGTTCAGGAAAAAGCGGATGCTCCTCTCCTTCCTGGCGCTGCTCATCGGCTGGGGTCACGTTCAGGATCATTTCCAGCTATCCGGTCGCAAGGCACCGAACGAAGAGTTTGCTGGTAACCCGTTCAAAGTGGCATCCTGGAACGTGCGGCTCTTCGATCTATACAATTGGTCGCATAACAAG
>JAHEFL010000446.1 GCA_024640205.1 Flavobacteriales bacterium
TAGGCAACGAGGTAATAGAACGGAAGCACAATGAAGAACAGCTTACTGACCTGCAACATCAGTAGCGGCCATTTCATACTGAGCTTCCAGCTGATCTTGCCCGGTGCGCCATAGCTGTAACGCGCCTCCACTTTGCTGAACCCGTTGCGCAGGCATTTCGCACGGATGTCGTCGATGTTGTAGCCATCGCGTACATGCTCCTCGATGAAGGATCCTTCGCCCTCTTCATGCACATCGCTGCCGCCCTGGTCGCTGGGTGTGCTGATGATGAGCATGCCGCCCGGCCTTAACGAAGCGCTGTAACAACGCAGCGCCGATTCATCCTCCTCGATGTGCTCCATCACATCCACACAGACCACCAGATCAAAGGCATCGGGCTTCGTGAATTTCGTCACGTCACCTACCTCGAAGTGCACCTGCGGCCTGCCGATCCGTTGGAAGAACGCGTTACAATCCGCCACCTGTTCCTCCTTTACATCGATCGCCGTGATCGTTGCTTGCGGTAGCTGGCCGCTGAGCCAGTAACTGTATTGCCCGAAACCGGCACCTGCGTCATAGATGCTTTTCACCCCGCTTGTAGAAGCCCTCCGATCTGCGATCCATCGCCGCAATTCACGCTGGATGTGCCAGCAACGTAGCAACAGGAGATCCAGCAAGCGATAAAAGAGCTTCCGCAGGAAAGGGGTGCGGTTGAAGACCACGCCCAGGCGGCGCTTCACCGGATCGTACTGCATCCTAGGAGCCCTTCAGCAGTTTATCGATCTCCTCGGCCCGGTCCAGGGAATCGTCCAGGTAGAAGACGAGATCCGGAACGATGCGCAACTGCTTGCCCACACTGTTGCCCAGGATGCCACGGAGGCGATGGCCGTGTTCCTTGATATGCGCCATGGCCGCCTTCTTATCCTTCACCGGGAAAAGACTGAGGTATACTTTGGCTAGACCAAGGTCCGGGCTGACCCGTACGGCGGAAACCGTGATCAAACTACCGGGCACCAAGGTCCGGGCCTCCCGCAGGAAGATCTCTGCCAATTCCTTTTGCAGCAGGCTGTTCACCTTGTTCTGACGCACACTATCCATCGTTCGCGAAGTTAGCTGTTGGTCCTGAGGAGGGAAGCCATGAAAGGCCTTGATCCAGGATAGGGCCCGATGTCCATCGATCCGCCGCTCATAGCCGGTAACTTCGCCCCTTCCGCATGAGCACCTTCCTCCGCATTCTTCGCTTCGGGGCACCCTACCGGCGCTTTGCGGTGCTCAATGCGCTCTTCAACCTGCTGGGCACGGTGTTCCACCTGCTTTCGTTGTTGCTGTTCATCCCGTTCCTGCGGCTGCTGCTGGGGCAGGTGAAGCCACAGCACGTGCGCCCCACGGAGATCTGGACCCGTGACGGACTGGAAGGCACCTTCAATTGGGTGCTCACCCAGCTCATCGACTTACGTGGCCCGATGGGCGCCTTGCTCGCCATCTGCGTAGCGGTGGTGGTGCTCTTCCTATGCAAGAACCTGTTCCGCTACCTCGCCCTGGTGGCCATCACCAAATTCCGCAACCGCATCGTACGCGATGTACGCGCCCGCATCTACGGCAAGCTGCTGGAGTTGCCCCTGCGTTACCACACCGGCGAGCGCAAGGGTGATCTGTTGGCGCTGATGACCAACGACATGCACGTGGTGGAATTCTCCGTGATGCTCTACATCGAGATGGTGTTCCGCGAGCCGATAGCGGTGCTGCTCTTCCTGGGCACCATGGTGACGCTGTCGCCGGAGCTCACGCTCATTTCGCTGTTGTTGTTGCCGGTGAGCGGACTGCTCATCGCGCGGGTGAGCCGGAGCCTGAAGCGACGCAGCACGCGTGTGCAGGAGAAGGACGCCGACCTGCTGGCGCGGGTGGAGGAAACGCTCGGTGGCATCCGTGTCATCAAGGCCTTCAATGGGGAGGCGGACATGGAGCGACGATTTGCACGGGAGAACGAATTGCTGATGCGTGCCCATGTGGCGATGATGCGTCGGCAGGACATCGCTTCGCCGCTCAGCGAGACCCTGGGATCGGCCGTGATGGCGACCATCGCGTACATCGGAGGCAGCTTCGTGCTGGGTGAGGAACCCACGCTCACAGGTGATAGTTTCCTCGGATTCATCATCATCTTCTCGCAATTGCTGGCGCCGATCAAAGGCTTCTCGCAAGGTTGGAGCGCGATCGTACGGGGCTCGGCGAGCGGGCAGCGCATCTTCGACCTGCTGGCGGTGGAGAACGCCGTAAAGGAGAAGCCGGACGCAAAGTCAATCGCCACGTTGGAGCATCAGGTGGAGTTCAAGGATGTGCAGTTCGCATACGATGCAACGCCGGTGTTGCAGGACATCCGGATCACCATTCCCAAGGGACGCAGTGTGGCCTTGGTAGGCACCAGCGGCAGTGGTAAGACCACCTTGGCCAATCTCTTGCCGCGCTTTTACGATGTATCGGAAGGAGCGGTGCTGATCGATGGGCACGACATCCGCGACCTGCGGATCGGCGACCTGCGCGGGCTGATGGGCATCGTT
>JAHEFL010000447.1 GCA_024640205.1 Flavobacteriales bacterium
GGCTGGACATCGGCCTTACTTTCGAGGCTATTCGTTGAACCCGGTAAACCCCTTCCCATGAGCCTAGGTGCCTTTTCCATCAGCCTTTCCGTGAAAGACCTTAATACCTCCCGGCGGTTCTATGAGGACCTCGGCTTCGAGGTCTTTGCTGGCGACCCCGCCATGAACTACATCATCATGAAGAACGGCAATGCGCTGATCGGTCTGTTCCATGGCATGTTCGAGGGCAACATCCTCACCTTCAATCCCGGCTGGGATGAGCATGCGAATACCTTGGGGGAATTCGAGGATGTGCGCAGCATACAGCGCCGCCTGAAAGGAAAGGGTGTGCTCCTTCTCTCAGAGGCGGATGAGGAGGGCAGCGGCCCGGCCAGCTTCACCCTGGTGGACCCGGACGGCAACGCGGTGCTGGTGGACCAGCATGTATAGCGCCTATGGTCGCAGGAAGCGCTGTACTTGGCGCGTACCATCGGCCAGTTGCAGTTCCAGAACGTAGATCCCTGCCCGCACGCTGGAGAGGTCCAGGATGCGGCTGCTCTGCGAACCGGCCTGGCTTGCCTGCAGCACTTGCCTGCCACTGGCATCATACACGGCGATCCGGCCCAGGTCCACGGGGCCGGTCCAGCTCACGATCCATTGCGTATTACCCGGTAACGGCCGCAGCTGCATCGAACCCTGTTCCGCATCTGCGATAGCCGTGGGTAGGGACAGGTCGAAACCAATGTCCTGCCAGGTGGAGGAGGTGGTGGAGCCGGTGGGCGATGCGAGGTCCAAGGCATACAACTTACGGCCCATATTGGAGGTGCCAAGCGTACCCAGATTCGTGGTCGTGGAGGTCTCGAACCAAACATCCAGGATCAGCGTGCGGCTGGCCACAAAGGGGAAGGGCGTATCCAGCACGATGGGGAACCAGTCCCCCTCCATGCCGGGTGGTATGATGTATTCCGACGCCATCATCACGGTGTCCAGGTCCGTGAAGAAGGTATTGCCACCGGCAAAGGCCGTCTCCGTGGTCAGTCCCAGGCGGATCATCAATCCACCCAATGTGTTGCCAAGGTCCTCACCGGTACTCCCATAGCGGAAATACAGCGTGGTGATCGGGGCATCCGCGGCCCCGGTGAGGTCCGTGGGCAGGTAGATGCACTGGGTGTGCTTCGCGAAGCTGGTATTGCCGAGCAGGAAGGTGCTGTTGGAGGTGCCACAGCATTTCTGCACCATCTGGGCCTGCAGCCCGGTGGCAAAGATCAGGAAGGGAATAGTAAGGAAGTAGGACTGCTTCATGCTGTTCGGTTCGGTCCCACAAGGTAAAAAAACACAGGAACGGCCCATTATCGCAGTATACGGAGGCAACCGGGCAACCGGGCAGGCGTCATATAGGTGTAAAAGACCTCTTACCATGTCCACTCTTCTTCGATACATCAGTCCTGAGACCCTGGCGATCGGTGTGTTCGTGGCCTTGATCGCGTTCGCGATCATCGCTGTGAGCAATCCGGTCTGATCACGGTCCTTTCGCCAGCGCCCCTGATGCTTGGGGAATTACGCGCACCAAGCGTGTAGAAGGAGGCGTTTTCCCTGAACCTGCCTTCGCACCAGTGCATCAGAGTACTGCTGTGCTACTTCCCAGTGTCCTGTTCAGGACGGGAAAAAATGCCAGTCCTGCCCTATTATCCTGCCCAGGACGGCCTTGTTGCTTGGCGCTTTAGCATGCGGAACGAAAGGACAGTTCCTGCTGATCCGTCGAAACGTTCAGATGGACTTCATGTTCAGGCCATGTAGCCGTGCGTGCTTTGCGCAAACAAAATGAACATGAGATCACTGATACAACGAACACCCCCACATTTACTGGCACTGGCCATCTATTCGGCCGTTGCCGCATTGGCCTGGATGAGCTACCTGGGCATCCTTTAAGGGGTATCCACCTCTGCCTGCCATGGGTAGGAACCGGACAGAGCCCCCACAGGGGCTTTCTTTTTTTCGGGGCTAGGAGGTGGAAGCCGTTCACTCAGCGATGCTGTCTGGACATCCGTCGAAAAGCCTCGCGCGGCGCGGAACATGCTGGGATGGCAACCCGTATCCGCCTCAGAACCAGCACAAGAAATCCTGCACAACGATGAATAAGCTGAACCGAACCATCCTACGAGCGGGCCTTATGGGTATGCTGCTCGTCGGTACTACCTGCTCCCTGAGCGCGAACCATCCAGGAGCACCTCCTGCGGATGATGCAGTGGTCCTCACCGGGTGGCTGCATGTGGATGATCTGCACATGGGTGATGTGATCCTGGAAGTGGAGGTGAACGGTGAATTCCGCCAGGGCTCCATCTCGGAGAGCGGTAGATTCACCGTGGAGCTTCCTGCTGACGCCGAAGCCACATTGCGCTTCGAGAAACCAGGCCACCTGCCGAAGGAGGTGCAGGTGGATACGCGCTTCATTCGCGATGGTGGTCGCAACCAACGCACCCGCCACGTGAAATTCGCCGTGATCCTCGAACAGAAGCGCCACATGGGCGGCTTTGTTTATCCCGACCCGG
>JAHEFL010000049.1:0-1213 GCA_024640205.1 Flavobacteriales bacterium
TGATGCAGGCGCGGGAGAGATCGCCAGGGATCTGCGCAGTGAAATGGCTCCCGGCAGGAAGGAAGTGCTGAGCGCCGCACGTCGCGCTCTGCTCGCACCCGGTTCGGGGTCCTCGGTATCGTTACGCAATTGGGTGGCCGCTGCGCGCGTATCGAACAATGAGCGCTACGGTAGCCACTTGTATAGTCAGAGTGCCAGAAGTTGTTTGAACGTACCGGAAGTGCCGGTCATTTATGCCACCGATGAGGAAGTGGATGGCCGCATCATCATCAGGGACAATTTCGCCGCTCTATTCGAGAGGGAGCCCTTGCTCCTCACGTTCGGGGAGGATACTGGCAAGATCGGCGATGTGAACCAGGGCATGGAAGGGATGCAGGCCCGTTTCGGTGAATTACGTGTAAGCGATGTGGGCATACGCGAAGCCACGATCCTTGGGCAAGGGATCGGCATGGCATTGCGCGGTTTGCGACCGATAGCGGAGATCCAATATCTGGACTACCTGCTCTATGCGCTGCAGATCATGAGCGATGACCTGGCAACAACACAGTGGCGCACCAAGGGAGGGCAAAAAGCGCCGCTCATCGTGCGTACCCGCGGTCATCGCTTGGAAGGCGTATGGCACAGTGGTAGTCCAATGGGTCTGATCCTTGGGGCGTTGCGTGGTATCGTGGTCTGCGTCCCCCGCAACATGCAACAGGCTGCGGGGATGTACAATACGCTGATCCAAAGCGATGACCCGGCGCTAGTGATCGAATGCCTTAATGGATACAGGAGCAAGGAACGATCTCCGGCAAACCTCGGTGAGTTCACAGTGCCGATCGGCATTCCGGAGATGATCCGGGAAGGAAATGATATCACCCTGGTGAGCTATGGAAGCACCCTGAACCTATGTTCCAATGCTTGTGGGATACTGGAGACCATGGGCGTTTCGGTGGACCTCGTGGATGTCCGTACCCTACTGCCCTTCGATCGGCATCAGAGCATCGTAAAAAGCTTGGAAAAGACGAATCGCTTGCTGATCGTGGATGAGGATGTACCTGGAGGAGCCAGCGCATTCATACTTCAGCAGATCCTGGAAGTACAAGGAGGCTATCGCTTCCTGGATAGTGCCCCTGCGACTTTAAGTGCGAAGGAACACCGGCCTGCATACGGTAGCGATGGCGATTATTTCAGCAAACCAAGCGTGGATGATGTAGTGGAGAAAGTCCTGGAC
>JAHEFL010000049.1:1223-7500 GCA_024640205.1 Flavobacteriales bacterium
AAGCGGAACCGGAGCGATTCTGAGCCAGCAGGCAGCCTTTGCCTGGATACAGCCGAATGAGTGGAGCTTACGAAGCTCTTCGAAGCATTCGAGGATCGTCTTTCCCCTGATCCTGCTCAAGCAGGTAGCTGCCCTGAACAGCGATCGAAAGCCCGTGAACATCGTCGTTCAACTGACTGAACATAAGAGTATTGGTTGACATCATTGCCACCCTTCCTCCCATGACGCACAAGGACAATTCCGGTTCCGAGCCCACATCCGAGGTCGTACTGGCATCCCATTGTTCCAGGAAGAAGGTGTTTCCATCGTGTTTCACCGTGAGCCAATCCTCCACCGCGGAACGGATACGTTGCCTGTTCCTGGGCCCGAAGACCAGGTCCTTGATATTCTCGTGAAGGCCACGAAGTCGGTCCAATATCTCCTCCATTTCGCTCTCCTCGAATTCCTTTGAGGACCAGATGCGGAGACGGATCGACGAGCCGTCCTGCAAGGAGATCAGATATTGCCATGGGGTCAGGCTCTCCAGCACGCTGTCCATCACCTCCTCCGCGGCCGTATTGAAGTAGTATGCGGCTTCCATGGATTGCTTCTTCCCCGGCTTGAACGATACGTGTATAGCCATTGTGTTAGGATCTATGGATCGTGGTCGACCCTATAACGTAGATCGCAAGAAATGGTGACGTTCAGTTGGCTATAAATTGACCTTGTTCCGAGGAACGGTCGCGGAGAACCGATCAACGTCATGCATTTTTGGACTCCCCACCCTTCAACTGGAATTCGCCATGACGGACACCAGGGGGCATGGATCGCGGAAAGTTCCCGAAATTGTCATCCGAGGAAATAAGGTCAGCTTGCCACGACCGAATTCCCTGTTCGAGATTGGTTCGGGTCGAGCATATGAGATCGGAGACTTTCACGTTGATCAGTGAATTCATTGAACTGAACCAGCTGCTGAAACTGGTGGGGGCCTGCGACACCGGAGGTCAAGGGAAACAGTTGGTGGCCGAAGGCCTCGTGACCGTGAATGGCGAGGTTGAGCTGCGCAAGACGTGCAAGATCAGGGCTGGACAGGTCGTGGTATTCGATGATCTTGAGATCCGGGTGATCGGACCGGATTGAGATCCGCTCAGCGTGAAGACCGCGATACACGAACGTGATCCAGTACCAAGCTCGAATGACCTGGAAGGGTATTCTCGAGGATCAATACGCCTGCCTGAGTGGATGACCGGTCGGTTTCGGTCCCAAAGGAGAGGAGATCATGCGATCGCACCACATCCATTCGCGGCGCAGCAACCCGGGTGCGTATCCGCATTCCCTTTGCGAACCAACCGATATCACTGATGTTGAGCTGTCCACCCAAATAATCGATGACCGGCGTTGATTGCGGGCTGTTCCAATACACGTTGGACATATCAACCACGGCCTTCGCGGGCATATTGACATGGATCGATGCGATACGGGTCCTGTGCTCCACATGAAAGTTACTGAGCATGAAGGACTTGACCACCGGGTTATTCGCTGTCCGGCTTTCTGAACCGCCCATGACGGCGCTCAGAAAGAGGTCATGCTCAGGCGCATGCCCTTCTGATATGCAGTCTTCCAGCCTCACGCCACCGCTGTTATGAACAGAGAATGCCCGGGTGGTCGCTGACGCACAATAAACCCGGCACTGAGCCAGTATCGTGCTGTTGCATTGGCTGTTGGTCGCTGATGCGCCAGGCCAGTCACCTTGACGCAATTGGATCCCTTTTGCCCTGGGGGTGGTAACAAGTACCATTTCGATCCGACACATCAGGCAGAACCGCAGGTCCAAGGACACCTGGCTTTGCCCCTGAAGGCGGAGATTGCTTATCGTGCTTCCCAAGGACGCAGCCAGGTCGATCCCTTTTAATCCGCCTTCAATGGCCGCAAAGTCCTTGATGACATAGCGACTGGATATGCGCCGCATGGCATCCTGCTGGTCCTTGATCCGTCGGGTGAACCCGTTGGAATTCGGCCCCAGGATCAACTTGGCACCACTGCCATCGATCACCAGGAGTTGGCGATCGGGCAGGACGATGTCAAAACTGCATCGGTATACCGGTGCGGCCGAGAAAGAAACCACCGTGGCATCATCAGGCATCCTTGCGAAAAAACCGGCGACATCCTCCACAGGCACCACATATACGCGACCGAAGGAAGGCTTGGCCCCGTTGAGCAGCAGGCCGATCAGGATCATTCTGAACAGCATACGGGCGATCATGCTACCTACGAATATCCTATCAACCATCCAAGTTGTCAACATTCGTCATCAGGTACCCTATCAAACTTTTGGACCGTTTCTTGCGTCACGACATTAACTACTAAATTAGCTGACATGAAACTCAAGACCATCGCACTGACCGTATTGGCCGTGATCGCGACCAGCGGAATTCAAGCACAATCAATTACTGTGGCACCGGACGCCTCCTCAAGAACAACCCAGGACGATGCGTCCAGGCAGAAGCTCGAGGCGGATCGCATGGCGAAGACCAATGCCAGCTCAGAGCAGCTTGCCAAGGATCTTGGCCTCGATGCGAAACAAGCCGCAAGGTTGAAGGAGTTGGATGAAAAGTACGCGCGTATGTTGAATGAAGTGCGTGCCTCCACGACCGACCGGAATGTGATCATGGAGAAGGACAAGAGCATGCGTGCCGAGCACGACGCTGAACTCAGGCAGATCCTGACCGATGAGCAGTACAAGAAAATGATGTCCTCCCGCTGATCGGGTTTCTGGTCACACCATCCTATTAGAACGAACGCGCTCCGGTTGGGGCGCGTTCCTTTTATTACATCGGTCAGAAGATCAGTCGGTCGACGGATCGGACATCGAAGGAGCCATTGCAAAGCGGATGGGCAGGTTGTACTGCACCCGGACCGTTTCACCACGCTGTTTGCCAGGATACCACCGCGGCATGTCAGCGATCACGCGGAGCGCTTCCTCATCACAGCCACCGCCAATTCCTCGGAGCACCTTCGGTCCGGAGACATTCCCATCGGTTTCCACGATGAACTGGATGTATACGACACCCTGGATCCGCGCATCCACCGCTGCGTCCGGGTAATTGATGCGATCGGCCAGGTAAGCGAACAAGGAATCCTCACCGCCTGGGAAGTGGGGCATCTCCTCTACAATAACGAACACTTCGCTTTGCTGCTCAGCGCCGGCTCCTTCGAAAGGCTCGGACGCATTTTCCTGCCCGAACGCAAGGAAGGGAGCGAGGGCCAAGATCAGGATCGACCACTTACAGATTCTGCGCATGTGATGGAGCCTTAGAAGTCCAATAGGTGACAAGATACTCCGGGCCGTTGATCGCCGATCCACATGGCCCGGTCGCACAGAACTACATAGGTACCCCCGCTTCCTCGTATTCCGCGATGGCCTTCATGAACTGTTCCCCGTACGTTCTGGACTTGTGATCCCCGACCCCATGCACGAGCCTGAATTCGTGGATCGTTGAAGGCCTGCGCTCTGCCATGTCCATTAAGGAAGCATCACTGAACACCACATAGGCAGGCTTTCCCATTCCCTTGGCCAAGCCCCTGCGCAAATTCTTCAGGTGGGCGAGTAGGCCTTCGTCCCGTATGTGTTCGGATGAGTTCGGGCCAGCTGTCCGGCTTACTGGTCCAGCTTGTCGTTCCTTGATCGTTTCCGGCGTCACCAGCCTGATCGGTCGCTCTCCACGAAGTACGGCTTCCCCAACCCGTGTAACCTTCAAATGGTAATGGTCCGTGTAATCCACCTCCAAGAGCCCGTTCTGAATGAATTGCTGGATGAAGAGGGTCCATGTGAATGCGCTGATGTCGTTGCCAAGACCGAAAGTTTTTATCCGATACCATCCCTTGGCCTGGACTTCCGGGCTTCGAGTCCCTTTCAATACATCGACCAATACGCTCATTCCCATTTGTTCGCGACTGCGTAGAATGGCGCTCAATGCTTTCTGGGCCAGCAAGGATCCATCGAAATAGCTCGGGGGATCCTTGCACACATCACAATTCCCGCACGAGCCTTGGGTATCCTCGCTGAAATAGCTCAACAGGATCGTCCTTCTGCACACTTGGGCCTCTGCGTACTCTTTCATCCGCTCCATTTTGGCCATCAGAACCTCCCGGTACCTGGGATCCCCGATCTCCTGGATGAAATGGAGATGGGTATGCACATCCGCATAGCTATAGAACAGGACCGTTTCCGCCGGCAACCCATCACGGCCGGCCCGCCCGATCTCCTGGTAGTATCCTTCCACGGTCCCCGGCACGTTGTAATGGATAACGAATCGAACATCCGCTTTATCGATACCCATACCGAACGCGATGGTGGCGCAGATCACATGCGATCGGCCGGAAATGAATTCATCCTGTACCTGGGCGCGTTCACTAGCACCCATGCCGGCGTGATAGCTTGCTGAACGGATCCCGAACGCTTTCAGTTTTGCCGCCATCCGCTCCGTGGCTGCCCTGCTATTGCAATATATGATCCCACATTCTCCGGGATGTCGGCGCAGTATCCGCTGGATCGACCCCCATCGGTTCTGGCCTGGCAATACCGAAAGTGAAAGGTTGGGACGATCGAACCCGCTGATGAAGACGCGGGGAGAGATCAATCCCAGATCTCTGCCGATATCCTGACGCACCGCCTTGTCCGCGGTCGCAGTAAGGGCGATGATCGGTATCTGCGGATAACGTTTCTTAAGGACCTTAAGGTGTTTGTAGTCAGGCCTGAAATGATGCCCCCAACTACTGATGCAATGTGCCTCATCAATGGCGATCAGCCTGACATTACAGGTATCGAGTCGATCCAGGAATCCTTGCTGGAAGAGTCGTTCGGGGGAAACGTAGAGCAGCTTCACGCGGCCGGCGATCAATTCTTGGATGACAGCCTCCTCTTCGCTCCAGTTCAGCGTGCTGTTCAGGAATGCTGCTGCAACCCCATTACCCCGAAGCCCTTCTACCTGGTCTTTCATCAACGCGATCAACGGGGAGATGACCAGGGTGGGACCATCCAGGATCAGGGCTGGGATCTGGAAGCAAAGGCTCTTGCCTCCCCCCGTGGGCATGAGTACGACCGCATCGTTACCCCCCAGTACATGCTCGATAACCGCTAATTGTTGGGGCCGAAAGGACGTATATCCAAAATGGTGTCGAAGAAGTGCGTGCAGGTCCTCCATATTCCTTGGCAAAGGATGGCCGGCAAAGTACTAAGCACGCTCAATGATCTTTCCGAGCCGCGATAACATCGAATAGGTGTAGCAATGCCACGGATTAATTTTCATTATTTCCTATAAATTCGATCAGTATCATATATTTACAAGGATATCGAACGATCGACCATAGGACAGCAACATGGAACTACAGGAAGCAAAGGAGAAATTCATTCAGGCCTGGGGAGGGTTTGGAAGTCAATGGGGGATCAACCGCAGCATGGCCCAAGTCCACGCCTTGTTGTTGATCAGTTCGGATCCTCTTTCCACTGACGATGTGATGGAACAGTTGAACATCAGCAGAGGCAATGCGAACATGAACCTTCGCGCCCTGATAGACTGGACCCTTGTTCGTCGGGTTTTGAAGAGCGGTGAACGCATGGAGTATTTCGAGGCCGAGAAGGATGTTTGGAAGGTGGCCACCGCGATCACACGAGAGCGGAAAAAGAGGGAACTGGAACCCATGATCGTGTTGCTGAACGACCTGAAGCGCCTTGAGGGAAATACCATGGATGTGAAAGTGTTCCGCAGGACCACCGCCGATCTGCACGACCTGACTTCGCGCCTTGACGCAGTGCTGGAACGAAGCGTTCGCAGCGATGTACAATGGTTCCTCAAGGCGGCGTCCGCACTCTTGAGATGATATCATGAGGCTATCCACCATTCCCTCCTACAACTGAGATCATGGTCCATCCAACGATCCCCCGTTCCAGCCTGCGAGAGCAGCGACTTGCGCACCCGGATGTCATCGCACATTTCCACGCCAGTGCCGATCTATACCGATCATGGAGCCGCTCCGGCCATCTTCATTTCGGCTACTGGCGTTGGCCCCGGTCGCCTTTGGACCGGGCGGCCATGCTGGATGAACTGGTGCATCACGTGGTCCGTGCACTACGGCCCATGCCCGGCCATAGGTTGGCGGATCTCGGATGTGGCTACGGCGCTGCTGCCAGGCTCGCTGCTGGCACTTACTCGTGTCAGGTGGATGGCTTCACGGTCGTTCCGGAGCAGGTTGAGCAGGGGGAGCTACTGGCCGCACTTGAAAATGTTCCAGTGCGGAT
>JAHEFL010000049.1:7510-8683 GCA_024640205.1 Flavobacteriales bacterium
GCGGATGCATTTGAAGGATTTCCGCGAAACCGGCCTGCCCAAGGGAACCATGGATGGCGTGTACGCGATCGAAAGCATCTGCTATGGTTCAGGTCCTTCCAAGCGGGACGTATTGGACGAGGCAGCTCGCATCCTAAAGCCAGGTGGGCGACTGGCCTTGGTTGATGGTTTCCTCCTCAAAGAGCCAGGAGAATTGCGCGAACCAATGGTACGGATGGTGGAAAAAGGCTGGGCCCTCCCCTGCTTTCCAGTCCGGGAAGATCTTCTTGCTGCAATGGCGAAGGCTGGATTCCGACAAGTCAAGGTCGAGGACCTTAGCTTCCGGATCGCCATCTGCGCAGCCCACGGATTTCCATTGATGCTTTGGACCGTGCTGAAGCGGTCGCTCGCACATCGCCCATTCGAGGCCTTGGAATGGGCGCATCTCAGGAGCTGTATGCTGGGGATCCTGTTAGGCACTCAGATGGATCTGTTCCGCTATTCCATGATCACGGGCACCAAAGAGTGACCCGAGCCTAAGAGTGCCGCAATGACCCGGTGGTGAACAGGCTGGCAATTCTTCCCGCCGAACACGCTCCGAGCGCATTCCGCGTTGTAGTTTGCGACCCCGATCCGCATTACCGATCAATGACCCGGACCATTTCCCTTCCTGCCCGATCGGGAACATCCGCGACGGTCCGTTTCCCGATCCTGGCATTCCTGGTGGTCGTCCTTTTTCAAGTCGTGTGGAATTCGGCGTTCTGCCAGGATGCGCGGTTCCATGTGTACAAAGGCGAGGATGTGGTAGGCAATATCCTCGTTTCGCGGACAGCGATCGGGGATAGAACGAGTTATCGCATGACCTCGCATTCCGAGTTCGATCTGTTCTGGCCGCAGATCATTACTTCCCGCAGCTGCACCGAATACGGTAGAGGATCGCTATCCGCCTGTCATACGTTCGTGGCGGTGAATGGCACCATGCGGGACTCCAGCAATCTTGCGCCTTTCCATGATGGGATGGCGTGTTATGTCCATCCCGATCAGCGATTCAAGCATTCCGGTGAAGTGGACTGGACAACGGCACGGATGTACTTCGAAGAGCCGGTTGGATCCTCATACATATTCGTGGAAAGCGTCCTCCAGCGTTGCCCCTCGCAACGGACCGGACCCGGCACCTATCGACTGACACTGGCC
>JAHEFL010000448.1 GCA_024640205.1 Flavobacteriales bacterium
GAAGCTGAAGCGTAGGTAACCAAAGGCGAACACAGCAATGGAAACCACGATCCAAAGCAGGCGGTTCCAAAGCAATACACCACTGGTGGGTAGCAGCAAACTGTTCTTTTCGCTCACGGTCCAGTACTTCGTCACTTGGTC
The DNA here is from genome assembly GCA_024640205.1 of Flavobacteriales bacterium. Classification (GTDB taxonomy): domain Bacteria; phylum Bacteroidota; class Bacteroidia; order Flavobacteriales_F; family PHOS-HE28; genus PHOS-HE28. Next base: position 142 of record JAHEFL010000448.1, read on the forward strand.
CAGTGCGTTCAATCCGAAGGGATCGAGCAGGGCGCCGCTCACTTCGTTCTCCAATCCGCTCATCAAGCTCTGGGAGATGAGGTAGCCGACCATCAGGACGATGGCACTGATGAAGGAAGCTACCGTGCTGCGTGCCAAGATGCCCACCGCGAAGATCACGGCCGAGATGAAGAGCACGTTCGGAAAGGTGATCATGAAGAGCGCGGAAAGGTGCGGCGCCAGGAGGGTAGGACCGAGCCGCTCCGGGTCGATGGTGGGCCACCAGCTGCCCACGATGATGCCGATGCTGATACCGAGCAAGGGGATCACTGCCACGAAGGTGCTGCCCAGGAACTTGCCGATGAGGTACTGCGCCTTCGTGATCGGTGTGCTGAAAACGATCTGCGCCGTGTCGTACTGGAAGTCACGGATCGCGGTGCCATTGACAAATGCCGTCACCATCAGCAGAGCGATGAAGGACATGATCCCATGGAAATTGTAGATCACTTCCGGGGCATTGCGGTATACGCTGCCGATGCTTCCGCCGATCTGGATATTGTCCACCGCTACGGCCGCGCCGCACATGAAGCCGAGCAATAGGAAGAAGATGTACACCATAGGCTGCCGCAGCCAATAGCGCACTTCGAAGAGGAAGATGCGGCCGATCATGCGTGTACCGGTGTTGCAGCGGTGATCGTGCTGAAGAACACATCCTCCAAGGTCGGTGCGGTCTTGACGAAGCCTTCTTCAGGTGCTGTTCCAGCAAGCACATGGATCACCGGTCGACCGCCCACCAACTTGTTGCTGATGACGTGGTGCGCCTTTGAATAGCGCTCCAAGTCCTCTTTGGCGATGGTCTTCTCCCAAACCTGACCATCGATGCCCCGCAACGCATCGCTCGGTGCACCGGCAAAGAGCAGTTGGCCCTTATTGATGATCGCCATGTTCTTGCACAGCTCTTGCACGTCCTGTACGATGTGGGTGCTCAGGATCACCACCACGTTCTCGCCGATCTCGGTAAGGAGGTTGTAGAATCGGTTGCGTTCTCCAGGGTCGAGACCGGCCGTTGGTTCGTCCACGATGATCAACTTTGGTTCACCTATCAACGACTGTGCAATGCCGAAGCGCTGCTTCATACCACCACTGAAACCCGCGATGCGGCGCTTGCGATGCTCCCATAGGTTCACCTTATGCAGGAGCGCTTCCACCAGAGCCTTTCGCTCACTACCATTTGTTATCCCTTTCAGCAATGCGATGTGGTCCAGCATCTGGAAGGCGCTCACACGGGGGTATACCCCGAACTCCTGGGGCAGATAACCGAGCACTTTCCGGACCGCCTCCTTTTCCTTCAGTACATCGATGTCTCCAAGCATGGCACTTCCAGTATCGGCTTCCTGTAGAGTGGCGAGGATGCGCATCAAGGTGCTCTTCCCTGCGCCATTGGGGCCCAGCAGGCCGAACATGCCGGTGGGAATGGTGAGGCTTACGTTGTCCAGCGCTTTTACGCCGTTGCCATAGGTCTTGCTGAGGCCTTGGATCACGAGTTCCATGGGGAGGTCTTTATGAGGGTGAAGATGGTGGATGGAAGGATGCTGATCTTTCCGGATCACATGGGCGGTGATCGGGAAGTGTGTATGGTGGGACGAGGGACGGTGGCAGTTGTTACATCACCCTCATGTCCTCCTGTTCGCCAACAACACCGGTGCCTGCCCATCGAAGGGGTTGTCCATCCGCCCGATGCTGCGGGCGCCCATGCCGCTGGCACGCATCACGGTGCGGTCGCCATAGCGCTTGCGTATGCGGTCCATCGCCTGGTAGAGGTTCATGGCTTCCTGCGTATCGGTGAAGGCATCCATCTGGTGGCCGCCGCCTACGAGGTGACTGAAGCGCACGCCCACCAATCGGATCCGTTGGCGACGATCGTACAGCGTGCGGAACAGCTCGTGTATGGCCGGTAGAATGATGTGGTCGCAGGCCGTGTAACCGATGCGCAGTTGGCGCGTGTGCGTGTTGAAATCGGCATAGCGGATCTTCACGGCGATGCAACTGGTGAGCTTGCTGCCCTTGCGCAGTTGGAAGGCGAGGCTCTCGGCCATGGCGGTGAGAAGGCCCTTCAGTTTCACCACATCGATCGTATCGCGCGAAAAAGTGCGCTCGGTACTGATGCTCTTGCGCTCATGCCACGCGATCACCGGACTGTCGTCAATGCCATTGGCTTTGCGCCACAGCACCGGGCCATGCTCACCCAGCAGGCGCTGGAGCAGGTCCATCTGCAGCTCCTGCAAGGTCAGGATCTTGGCTACGCCCATGCTGCGCAGCAGGTGCGCCGTTTTGCCGCCCACGCCGGGGATGCGTTCAATGGGCATCGGTGCCAGGAAGGGGC
>JAHEFL010000449.1 GCA_024640205.1 Flavobacteriales bacterium
AGTCCAAGGCGAGCAATGCCCCACCGTAGAACTGAGCCGCGATCCGCGTAGCCTCCAGGTACGATGGCTCATAGGGTGTCGCGGCCAACAGGCTATCGTTCCGTTGCGTAGCGAACGGGAGCATAAGGCCGATCTTGTATCTACGATCGAGGTCCAAGGTGTCGGCTTTCACCGGCACGGGTGGTACATGACCAGATGCCACAGGAACGCGGATCACAGTTCCCGGAACGAGTCCGTTCGCAGCGCCCACATTGGCTTTCGTCAGCAATTCAAGTGGTACGTTGTATTGCTGACTGATGGAATACAAAGTCTCCCCTGGCTTTACCATGTGCTCCAGCATGGGATCCGGAGCCGCTGGTTTGATGATCGCTTCCGATTGACCCTGCACCTCGTGCACGGGTATCACCACGACCATACCTTCCCGTAAGCCATCATTCAATTCAGGGTTCCGCTCAAGGAGCACGTTCATATCCACCCCGTATTGCCGGGAAATCCCATAGAGGGTCTCCTTCCTGGCCACCGTATGGCTCAACTCACCATCCTGCATCAAGGTCGGCGCGTTCCTGGCCTCCTTTTTCGCAATGGCATCCTTCGGGATCAGCAGCTCCTGGCCGATGGAGAGGCCCTCACGGGCGTCCGGATTGGCGTTCATCAGCGCATCCACCGGCACCGCATGGCTGCGACCGATCGCATAGAGGGTCTGTCCCGCTTCCACGGTGTGGACCACGTACTCCTTGCCTCCTATGAACCTGATCTCCTGAGCCTGGACCCCGCTGGATCCGAAGGAAAGCAGGAAGAACATCCAGGCGCATCCCGCACATACTTTGGTGGTGAGACCGAAGGCACGGAACCAAACTCCGAACGAACCACCCAGAGAGACCATTTGGAATTGGATCATTCCCATTCGATGGTAGCGGGAGGCTTGGAACTGATGTCATAGACCACCCTGTTCACTCCCTTCACCCGATTGATGATGGTATTCGATATCCGTGCCAGGAATTCGTACGGCAGGTGGCACCAGTCAGCGGTCATCCCGTCCGTACTGGACACGGCACGAAGCGCCACTGCGTTCTCATAGGTCCGTTCATCGCCCATCACGCCCACGCTGCGGACGGAAAGAAGGATCGCACCGGCCTGCCATACCTGATCATAAAGTCCCTCGTCCCGCAAACCCTTGATGAATAGGTCGTCCACTTCCTGCAAAAGCGCCACTTTCTCGGCGGTCACCTCTCCGAGGATGCGGATCGCCAACCCGGGCCCGGGGAAGGGATGTCGACCAAGGATCGCCGGATCCAGACCCAGTTCCTTCCCCACCCTTCGCACTTCATCCTTGAACAACAACCGCAAGGGCTCCACCACTTGAAGTTTCATTTTCTCCGGAAGGCCTCCCACGTTGTGGTGGCTCTTTATCGTTACGCTGGGACCGTTCACGCTGACACTCTCGATCACATCGGGATAGATCGTCCCCTGCCCAAGCCACTTGACCTCCTTGATCCGCTTCGCCTCCTCATCGAATACTTCGATGAACGTGCGACCGATCGCCTTGCGCTTGGCTTCCGGATCATCCAGTCCTTTCAAGGCTTTTAGGAAGCGGTCCCTGGCATCGACGCCACTGAGATTGAGTCCCAAATGCCGATAGCTCTCGAGGACCCGCTGGTACTCGTCCTTGCGTAGGAGCCCATTATCCACGAAAATGCAGTGCAGCTGATCGCCAATGGCCCGATCCAACAGGATGGCTGCCACGCTGCTATCCACCCCTCCGCTCAAAGCAAGAACGACCTGATCATTTCCCACTTGTTCCTTGAGCCGCTGCACGGACTGCTCCACGAACCCGTGCGGGGTCCAGTCACCGGCACAATCGCAAATGCCGATCACGAAATTGTGCAGCAGCTGAAGCCCATCCGTGGTATGGTAGACTTCAGGATGGAATTGCACCGCGAAGGTCATATGATCCCGGAATCGGAATGCCGCCACGGGTACATCCTTCGTGCTGGCGATCACATCCATCGCCTCACTGGGGGCGGTAATACTGTCCGCATGGCTCATCCACACCTGCGTGCCGGCAACGATACCGTCGAACAGGTGACTGTCCGTCAACGTACTGAGATGCGCCCTGCCATATTCACGTACCGCGCTTCGTTCAACAGTTGCGCCGGAACGTTTTGCCAGAAGCTGCGCTCCATAGCAAACACCCAGTACCGGTATGCGACCGACGAAACCGGACAGGTCCGTATCCGGTGCCCCCGGTTCATGGACGCTGCTTGGGCTACCGCTGAGGATCACACCTTTCACCGATGGGTCGTGGAAGAAATCCTGAGCCTTACTGAATGGATGGATCTCGCAATAAACGTTCAACTCCCTCACCCGGCGCGCAATGAGCTGGGTATACTGGGAGCCATGGTCAAGAATGAGGATTAGGTCCGGCACGGTGCGGGCCCCCGGATTTTGGACCGGGAACCAAGGGCAAAAGTAGCGGCTTGTTGGCAGCCGGAACGAGG
>JAHEFL010000450.1 GCA_024640205.1 Flavobacteriales bacterium
CTCTTTTTATTGGTCTGTCCCTCCTTTGCCCAGGATCGACCCATGCGCATCGGGTTGCTCCACAACAGGACCGTGAAGCAGGTGATGGTGATGAGCGCCCAGGGGAACTGCACCATCTATGCGGATGGAGAGCGGCAAGGAGAGATCCAGGCGAACGATGGGCTTCGGGTGGAAGTTGTGCCGGGAGGGATAACGGCCCGCTCCCTGTCCCTGTCGATCACTGCCCGGAAGCGAATCGAACTTGTTCCGAGGAGCAGCGATGGTGGATTCCGAATGCGTGCATTGGACCAGAAAGTACCGGAACGCACCTATGGCGGTAGTTTGGAATTGACCCTGGTCTCCGGATCACTGCGACTGGTGAACACCGTGTTCCTGGAGGAATACACGCGTGGGGTGGTCCTGTCCGAGGCTGGGAGCGGTCATCACCCTGAGTATTACAAGCTCCAGAGTGTTTCCTGCCGCTCCTATGCTCTGAGCAATCAACGAAAACACAAGACGGAGGATTTTGAATTATGTGATGCCGTGCATTGCCAGGTCTACCAGGGCAAGTGCAGGGATAAGGTCGTTCAGGAGGCCGTCTCGGCCACGCATGGACTGGTCCTGGTGGATGCCAATATCCGGCTCATTCATGCGACATTCCATAGCAACTGCGGGGGAGAAACAGTGAATGCGGAGGACCTGTGGAGCAAGAGCGAGCCCTATCTCCGCGCAACGACGGATACGTTCTGTTTGAGCGCACCACAAGCAACCTGGGAAAAGGTACTCGTGAAGAAGGAGTGGCTGTCCTATCTAGAGCGTAGTTACGGTCTACGAGCCTCTACGGATCAGCAATTGGAAGCGGTCCTGAACTATGAACCACAGTGCAGGGACCTGTATCTGGGCAATGCCTGGCCTTTGGTGCCGCTGAAGAATGTCAGGGAGGATCTCAAATTGCGATCGACCTATTTCAGTGTGCGCAGCGAAGAGGACAAGGTCATCCTTCGTGGCCGAGGTTTCGGCCACGGTGTTGGTTTATGCCAGGAAGGGGCGATGCGGATGGCGAAGGCTGACCGTTCCTATACGGACATATTGCACCATTACTACACGGATGTTCACTTGGTGGATCTGAGCATGCTGGAGTTCTTCCGTGAAGAGGCACCGGTCAGTGGTCCCCCGGGCCCCTCGGTGCGCTAACGGACCGCGCGACGGTCACCTACCTTCACCCCATGCCACAAGCGCGGATCACGGTGAACGATACGCATGAGCGGATCCGTAAGGGTCACGCATGGGTGTTCGCAACGCAGATCGTAAAGGAGGAAGGCGCATACGCACCAGGAGATGTGGTGCAGGTAGTGGATTCCAGGCGTAACGCACTAGGCCAGGGATACATCAATCCGGCTTCCATGATCCGTGTCCGGATGCTCACACCACACCCTGGGGAGCGGGTGAACAAAGCGTTCATTCAGAGCCGCATCGAGCGTGCATTGAAGCTTCGTAGGCGATTCGGATACACCGGGAGTTTCCGACTGGTATACGGTGAAGCGGACATGCTCCCGGGCCTGGTCGTCGATCACTTCACGGATGTCAGCTCGGGCTCCGTGGTGCTTGTCCTCCAGTTCCTGACCCTGGGCCTGGAGCGTTGGAAGGAGGTGGTGATCGAAGCGCTTGGCTCCCTGATCGGACCATCCGGTATGGTCATCAGGAATGATGTGCCGGTGCGGGAGAAAGAGGGCTTGAAGCAGGAAAAGGAACGAGTGGGTGGTTCCTTTCCGACGGAACTGATCATTGAGGAAAAGGCCGGCCGGGGTGCACCTGTGCGCATGCACGCGGATCTGATGAATGGCCAGAAAACGGGGCATTTCCTCGATCAGGTCCTCAACCACAGCATCGTTGCGGATATCAGCAGGGATCGGCGTGTGCTGGATTGCTTCACCCACACGGGAGGATTCGCACTCCATGCCGGCATGCACGGGGCATCGGAGGTTCTCGGCTTGGATATCAGCGAAGAAGCCGTGACCATGGCCGGGCGGAACGCGGCACTCAACGAATTGGACAAGGTCCGGTTCCGGACAGCAAATGTGTTCGACCATCTGACGGAGGCCAGCCGGAGCGGTGCACAATGGGATATCATCGTGTTGGATCCGCCTGCCTTCGCTAAAAGCAAAGGGGCGCTGGAGAATGCCTATCGCGGTTACAAAGAGATCAATCTCAGGGCCTTGAAATGCCTGCCTTCCGGTGGTTTCCTGGTCAGTTGCAGCTGCTCCCAACACATGACCCCGGAACTCTTCCGTCGCATGATCGCGGAAGCGGCTCATGATGCCGGGCGTCGCCTACGTGAAGTTCGCAGTGGAGGACAACCAGCGGACCACCCGGTCCTATGGGGCATGCCGGAATCGCACTATCTCAAGTGCCTCTTATTGGAGGTATGGTAAGCCCGGATCAGGTGTATTGCTCAAAGCCGACGAGGGCTTCGGGCTCATGATCCCGCTTGGGCAGCAGCCG
>JAHEFL010000451.1 GCA_024640205.1 Flavobacteriales bacterium
CATCACCTTGCTCATCAACGCAGTGTAGTCGGTGCTGATGTCCTTGTCGTCGAAGCTTACCAGCTGCGCGAAGCCCATCACCTCGGCGTAGAACTTCACCCAGGTGTTCATCTCGCCCCAGCCCACGTTGCCCACCATGTGGTCGATGAACTTCAGGCCCACCGGCTCGGGGTTGTAATGGCTCTTCCACGCCCGATAGCCCGGCATGAACACGCCTTTGTACTCATTGCGTTCCACGAAAATGTGGACCGTCTCGCCATAGGTGTGGATGCCACTACGCACCACGAAGCCATTCTCATCCTCCTCACGCGTGGGCTTCATGAAGCTCTTCGCGCCGCGTTTGGTGGTCTCCTCCCATGCCTTCGTTGCATCCGGCACCCACAAAGCGATCACCTTCACCCCGTCACCGTGTTTACGGATGTGCTCGTTGATCGGGCTCTCCGGGTTCATCGGTGTGGTGAGCACCAAACGGATCTTATCCTGCACCAGCACATAGCTCGTGCGGTCCTTCATGCCCGTCTCCAGGCCCGCGTAGGCCAGGCTCTGGAAGCCCCATGCACTTTTGTAGTAGTGGGCGCTCTGCTTCGCGTTGCCTACATAAAGTTCCACGTAATCCGTGCCAAGTAGGGGCAGGAAGTCCTTTGCATCGGCCATGATCTTTTCAAGACCATAGTCTACATCTTTCAATCCAGTTGCCATAGCAATTCAGTTTTCAAGTTGGGGCTCACTCGAGCCAAGACTTCCAGTATTTCCCATCATCGATCTTCAGCGCCTCCTCGGTAACCATCAATGGCTTGAAGGTATCCACCATGACCGCAAGTTCATCGGTCTGCTTCTTGCCGATGCTGCGCTCCATGGCGCCGGGGTGCGGGCCGTGCGGGATGCCGGCAGGGTGAAGGCTGATGTGGCCCGGACCGATGTCGTTGCGGCTCATGAAGTCGCCGTCGACGTAGTAGAGCACCTCATCGCTGTCGATGTTGCTGTGGTTGTAAGGCGCAGGAATTGCTTGCGGATGGTAATCGTAGAGTCGCGGCACGAAACTGCACACCACGAAGGCGTCGGTCTCGAAGGTCTGGTGGATCGGTGGGGGCAGGTGCACGCGGCCGGTGATCGGCTCGAAGTCGTGGATGCTGAAGGCGTAAGGGTAGTTGTATCCGTCCCAGCCCACCACATCGAAGGGGTGTGTGGCGTAGGTGAACTCGTGCAACATGCCTTGCTTCTTCACCTTGATGATGAAGTTGCCTTTCTCATCGTGCGTCTCCAGTTTCTTCGGGCGGCGGATATCGCGCTCGCAGAAGGGGCTGTGTTCCAACAGCTGCCCGAACCAGTTGCGGTAGCGCTTGGGGGTGTACATGGGACGGTGGCTCTCCACGATGAAGAGGCGGTTGTCCGCGTCCTTGAACTCCATGGTGTAGATCATCCCGCGCGGGATCATCAGGTAGTCGCCGTATTTGAAATCGATGTTGCCCAGGAGGGTGCGCAGTACACCGCTGCCCTTGTGAACGAAGATCATTTCGTCGCAGTCGGCGTTCTTGTAGAAGTAATCGACTTTTATCGACTGGGGTGCTGAGAGCACGATCGCGCAATCACTGTTGACCAGGATCGCCTTGCGGGCATCCAGGTGGTCCTTGGCCGGCGTGGTCTTGAAGCCATGCAGCCGCAGTGAGCGCATGTTCTTCTCCACCGCGATCTTGGGCGAAACGTCCTTCGGCTTTTTCAGCGCCTTCACCTGCGTGGGACGGTGCACATGGTAGAGCAGGCTGCTCATACCGTCGAAGCCCACAGTGCCGAAGAGCTGCTCGTAGAAGTAGCGGTCCTTGCCGTTCTTGAAGACGGTGTGGCGCTTGTGCGGGATCTTGCCGAGGCTGTGGTAGATGGGCATTGAGGGGAGATCGTTGGAGCCGGAAATTTCCGGCCCTTAAGTGGATTTGGGAATGATATCCATCAATTCCGGGTGGAGCGTTCCATGAAGCGCGAGCAGTTCCTCTTCCTCACCTATCCGCTGGCGCAGCCCTTCCGGGTCGCTGATGGCCTTGGTCTTGGAACTTGCGGAGGGTTTGCCCTTACGCCAGGTGTGCTGCACTTCTTCCGGGAGGAGATGGATCTCACGGCAGCTGGGAGAGCAACAATCCGCATATTTCCCGGCGCACGCTTCGCACTGCACCAATAGGAGGTTACAGGTGTTCTGCATGCAATTGGTGATCCGGTCGCTGGGTGATCCACACTGCATGCATGTGCTCACCACATCGTCGGTGATGCGCTCGGTAAGCCGCCCATCGAATACGAAATTCTGTCCGAGGTATTTGCTGGGCAGATCCTTGGCCTTTACCTGACGCGCGTAGTCGATGATGCCGCCGTGTAACTGGCCCACGTGCGTGAAGCCATGATGCCGGAACCACGCGCTGGCTTTCTCGCAGCGGATACCTCCTGTGCAGTACAGCAGCACGGGTTCTTCCTTCTTGTCCGCCAGCTTTTCCAGCA
>JAHEFL010000452.1 GCA_024640205.1 Flavobacteriales bacterium
AGCGCGCAACGAAACCAACGAAAAAGGCCAGGTCATCCCTGGCCTTTTTCAGTTCCGATAAATGCTGCTACGCGGCGACGTGGACAGGTTCCGGCTCCACGCGCCCGAAGGTGCCTTGCTCCTTCATCTCGCGCTGCAGCTCATGGCTCGTCTTGCTGCTGCCGTCGTGGCTCCACCCCGGCGGGCCGAAGATGTACATGAGCTTGTGCTTGAGCTTGGGGGACTTCTTCAGGTCCTTCCAGATCTCCTGGAACTCGAAGATGTTGTGGGTGATCGGGTTGTTCGTGTCCGGGTCGTGGCTGATCCCGAATTTGGGTTTCAAGCCTTTGATCGGTGCCTGCCAGGTGTTGTACAGCCGATCCCAGAAAGTGAACAGTCCGCCGTGGTTCCGATCCAGGTACTCGGTATTGCTGCTGTGGTGCACCACATGCACGTAGGACGAGTTGAAGATGTTCTCCAGCCAACCGAAGGACGGTATCAGTTGCGAATGAAGGGTGAACTGATAGAAGGCATTGATGATGAGCGCCGTCGCGATCATGATCGGCTCGAAGCCCAGCAGCGGCATCCACAACCAATAGATCGGCTTCACCAGCGTGATGAACCATCCGTTCCTGATGCTGATGGTCAGATTGAATTTCCGGCCGGAGTGGTGTGGCAGGTGGGCCGCCCACAGCAGGCGAACATTGTGTGCCAATCGATGGTGCCAGTAGAAATTATGATCGTCCGCGATGATGCAGATCACCCAGATGTACCATGCATATCCCAAACTGGTATACCCCAGGTATTCCTGCCTGAAGTCGGATGCCCACCAGAACAGGAACATGTACAAAGAGATCTCGAACACGTTGGTGATCACGCGGATGATGGTGGCACCGACCCCAATGATGAATCCGGAGAAGCTCTCCTTCAGGTCATAGAGGTCCTTCGCCGCGAAATACTCCAACAGGATAAGCGCAAGGAAGATCGGGTAGATGTACTTGATCCCGATACCCTCGATGGCCAATTCGGGAAGCTGGGCTTTCATGTCCAGCCATGCCTGTACCAGGTTGAAACTCAATGGAAATGTCATGTACATAGGGCTCGTCGTTCAGCGAACGAAGCGCCGAAGGTAATTCGCTGAGAGGGATGGGACCGGAAGGATCGGGCACCACCGAGTGTATCCCCACTCCGATCGGACTCCAAGGGTCGTCAGGATACGGCCCGCTCCCGCCAGCGATCGAGGAGCTCATTCAACCGGACGGCATCCGCTGTTTCCAGACCATCCATAAAGCGCTTCATGGCGAGGCGGCTCTTGGTGTCCAACTCGGCCAACAGCTCGCTCCCCTTCTCGCTGATGCGCACATAAACCACTCGACGATCCTCTTCGCAACGTTCGCGTTCCAGGAGGCCCTTGGCGATCAGCTTATCGGCCAAGCGGGTCGCGTTCGGCGCACGGTCGATCATCCTCCCCTTCACCGCGTGCATGCTCATGCGGTCCTTTGCACCGCGCAGGATCCGCAGGATGTTGTACTGCTGTGGGCTGATGTCGTAAGGCCTGAACATATCCACCTGAAAGGCCTTGAGCCAGTTCGCCGTGAACATCACGTTCAGCATCGCCTTCTGTTGCTCGCTTTCAAAGCGGCTCTTCAGTTCCTTGTCGATCTTGGCCATCGATGCAAAGCTAATGGAAACTGTTTCCATGGAAACTTAATCTGTGGCCGGGCCCCCGGGCACATTCACCCCGAGGAGACCATGGATAACTTCGCGCACCATGCGATCGACCTTCATTGCGCTTATTGCCAGCCTGCCGCTCGTTGTTGCCTGCGGCGATGCATCGGACGGGAAAAGCACTCCACCCATTGAACGGAGTTCGGCAGACCCGCGTGATGCCTGGCAGAAGCCGGAGGTGTTGATGGATATCATCGGTACCGACCTGGGCGGAATGACCGTGGCGGACCTGTTCGCCGGCGATGGCTATTTCACCTTCCGACTGGCTGCTACCGGTGCGAACGTCATTGCCATCGTGAATGACCCGAGCGATGCTGCCAAGATCGAGGAACGTCGCATTGCCGAAGGACTATCTGAGGAGCAGGTACAGGTGCGGATCGTTCCGGAGGGTGATCCCGGGCTGGCACCCAACGAGGTGGATATGGCCCTGCTCGTGCACCATTTCGTCACCATCAGCGACAGGAACACCTACTTCCGGTTGCTGCGCCGCGGCATGCGGAGCCCGCGTCCGCTTTTCATGGTGGAGTGGCAGAAAGGCCCTACGCAACTGGGTCCACCCCCGGACCAGCGCATGGTCACCGAAACGATCATGGACGAGTTGGGGCATCATGGTTTCACGGACGTCGGTGCCTTCTCCGACAAGTTGCCGGACCAGGTCCTCCTGTTCGCCTCGGACCCCATGGAGATGCTGGATGATGGGATGATGAACACGGACGGTGCTCCAGGGCAATAGACCCTTGGAACGCCGATCAAAGCCCGGACGCTAG
>JAHEFL010000050.1:0-6727 GCA_024640205.1 Flavobacteriales bacterium
AATGATTAGGGCCACGCATGGCCTTGAGTTCCAGAATGCGCATGGGAGAAGGGGTAAGCTGCCGGGGAAGTTAGGGACACGTCCTTGTTCGTCAAAACCCATGCGAAAGGCCTAGTATGAAGCGACGCCCCGTATTTTCGCGCATTACCGATCGGACCGCAGATCCATTCGCGGGCTTCCGGTCCGTGATACGGGGGTGGGGGAAACCGCATCGAATGACACCAAAAGGCAAGCTGATCGCCATAGGCGGTAATGAGGACAAGGGAACCGAACCCGAAGCAGGCCATAGCGCCAAGGTCTTCCAGCACAGTTTCATCGAGGAAGGCATCCTGAAGAGGGTGGTTGACGAGATCGGAGGAACGAGCGCACGCCTGGCCGTGATCACGAGCGCAAGCAGCATTCCGGAGGAGGTCGGTGGAAACTACGTCGATGCGTTCGGGCGACTGGGGTTGACGGATGTGGACGTCCTCGATATCCGGGACCGCAAGGATGTAAAGCCGGACATGATCAAGCGGTTGGCGAAGGCGGACGGCGTGATGATGAGCGGAGGCAATCAGCTTCGCCTGACGACCATATTCGGCGGCACGGCTTTTCTGGAATTGATGAAACGCCGGTACCAGGAGGAGGACGGTTTCGTGGTTGCTGGAACGAGCGCAGGTGCCATGTGCATGAGCAGCACCATGATCTACCAGGGGCACAGCTCCTATGGCTTGATCAAAGGCGGCGTGAAGATGACGACCGGTGCTTCACTGATACACGATGTGATCATCGACAGCCACTTCGTGGAACGCGGTCGCTTCAGTCGCTTGACGCAGGCGGTCTCCGGAAACCCGAACGCCATCGGGATCGGGTTGGGCGAGGACACGGGCGTGGTGATCACCAACGCGGACATGCTGGAGACCATCGGCAGTGGCCAGGTGATGATATTCGACGGACATGACATCACATACAGTGATCTGGCGGACGTGGAGGAAGGTCAACCGTTCAGTATCGAGGGAATGCGGGTGCACATCATCTCCAAGGGCCATTGCTACTCGGTGAAGCAGCGGATGTTCGCGGCGATCCCAGTAGCATCACGGACGTGATGTTGAATGCATGTGGTGTCTCGATCGCTCAGGATGGAACGCCGATACTTCAAGCTGGAACGTGGTTATCTGAACATCGACGCGGAAGCCATGATCTTCACGCGCTCGGGCAATTGGCAGGAGGCTGCGAGCGCGAAGGAGCGTATGGGTTGGGCCAACGTTGGACGCAGCTTGCGGTTGGTAACAGGTTTCGGTCTGATCCTCATCGGTGGGGTGTTCCTATCGGTCGGTGAATTGAGGCACGCCTTGCATGAGGGCTCCATCGTCCTTGCCGTCGGGCTGGCAGGTTTCGGGGCCTACAAAATGTATCAGCTCCTGAACGACGACCTCGGCCATCGCTTCCGGATCCCTTTTGCGAAAGTGACGGGTATGTCCATTGAGAAAGGTCTCCTGACCGTCTGCTTCCTAAACGGCGCGTTCAAGGAGGATACCGTCCATGTGAAGGTCCGGCCGGAGGCAGCTCTCTTCGCAGAGACCACCTGGAGATCGACCCGGGATGACACGAGCCGGTCCGGTACTTTCGTGGCCCCATGACCAACGACCCCATCATTCGACGCTTCCGCATGGTCGCCATTGCGGAAGGCATCAGTTTCCTCGTGCTGCTTTTTATAGCCATGCCAATGAAATACCTGATGGATATCCCCATGGCGGTCAAGTTGGTGGGATGGATCCATGGGGTGCTGTTCATTTGGTACTGGGTCGCTGCTGTTCCGCTGTTCACCAAATTGGGTTGGAACGGGGAGCGGGTGATCGGCCTGGGACTTGCCTCCATACTGCCGTTCGGCACGTTCGTGATGGAGCGCCGATGGTTGCGCGTCCAGCGGTCCCTGGAAGGGACATGACCATCGTTAGGTATCTCCCGATTCTTCGTGCGTACCTTTCTTGATGGAATGGTCACGGCAATGAAGCCGTGCCGGAAGCAAGAACGACATGAGTGACGAAAGCAGCAATGGCATCCTCGGTTTCCTGGCGGGTGCCGCGGTAGGGGCAGCCTTGGGCGTGCTCTTCGCCCCGGCATCTGGAAAGGACACGCGCGAACACATCGCCAGCCGTGTCCGGGGCGCCAAAGACGACATGGAGGACCTTATCGAACAGGCACAGGACGAGTGGCGCAAGGCCAAGGGCAAAGCCTCTGATGCCGCCCATATGACCCGCGACGAAGTGACCGACTTCGTGCGTTTCCTGTTCGACGAGGGCAGGGATCTAAGGGAGCGGATCAAGGAGGACCTGCATGGCACAGCGGATGAAGTGAAGGCTCGCGCGCGTCGCACCGCCGAGAACGTGGGCGAAAACGCAAGCTGACCAAATGGGGACAGGACAGGCAGAAAGACCTCCTGACGGTTCCACGCAAGGACCGGATATCGGATCATACCTTGACGATCTCTCAGGCGATGCCAAGGCTTGGTACGAGGCGCAGAAAGCATACACCAAGCTGGAGGTGAGCGGGCGCATCGGGAATCTTTCCAGCATGCTCATATATGGTATGATCATAGGCTTGCTTACAGCCACTGTGCTGGTGATGTGGTTCGTGGCCCTGGCCATTTGGATCGGGCACATGTTGGGGCACATGGCCCTGGGATTCCTGGTATCAGGAGGGATCTTCCTTGTTTGCGCTGGCCTCTTCTACCTGATGTGGCATAATGGGCTGAAGGACAAGGTCACCGTGGCCGTGATCAACGCGATGTACCATGCGGACTGAACGGTTCAGGGACATGGCCGCCGTGAAGGCCGAAAAGATCCGTCTCGCCAACGCCTTGGATGAACGCAGGATCGCATTCCGTTCCCGCGCTGAACGATTGGGTGACCCCGTGTTCCGCAGGCAGGTGACCGACAGGGCGATCAACCAGCTCATCGCTGCGTGGAAACCACTTCGCACTGCCCGCGAAGTACTTCGATCCTCGCCTGGCATCCTTGGTGGCGCATTGGACGTTATGCTCGGCGCGAAACGCTTCACACCGATGGGAAGGCTTATCTCAACGGTCGTGACAGCCTTGACACCCCTGCTGATGGAAAAGGCCGGCATCCGGCGGAAGGGGGAGGAGGTGAACCTTCCACTCGGGGAGGCCGTGCGGAGGGAGTTCGGCGTTTCATGGCAGCGGCTGAAGGATCACCTGCGAGACCGACTGGAGGCCCGCAGGACAGATCAGGCAGGAACGCCTCAGGAAAAAGTCAGTCCTTGAAGATCGCCGTATGGCACTCTCCGTCGGGCCCGACATGACCGCGGTACATGCCGCTGCAGTTGAAGTCCAGAACAACCCCTCCTTCCCGATCGACCGCGATCAAACCACCATCCCCATCCAGCTTGGGCAATTTCTCGTGCACCACGGTGTGAACGGCTTGCTGCAGGGATAGTCCTTTGTACGCCATGAGGGCGTGGACGTCATACGCTGCAACAGCCCGTATGAAACTCTCGCCATGCCCGGTGCAGCTTACCGCACAGCTCAGATCGTTGGCATAGGTCCCGGCGCCGATTATCGGGCTGTCCCCGATCCGTTGCCATTTCTTGTTCGTCATACCCCCGGTGCTGGTGGCAGCGGCGACATGACCGTGTTCGTCCAAGGCCACGGCGCCTACCGTACCGAATTTTCGATCTCCTTCGCTATGGTCCAGGACCACTTCATCCGCTTCGCGCGCCTTCTTCCATTGATCGTAGCGCAGATCGTCGAAGAAGTACTGATCATCCTCCAAGAGCACCTTTTGTTTGTGGGCGAACTCAAAGGCGCCCAGACCGCTGATCAGCACATGGTTGCTATGGTCCATCACCCTGCGGGCCAGTGAGATCGGGTTCTTCACGTTCTGCACACTGGCCACCGCTCCTGCACGGAGCGTGTTGCCACACATCAGGCTGGCATCCATCTCATGCTGCCCATCGGCATTGAAAACGGCCCCTCTACCCGCATTGAACAAGGGGTCATCCTCCAGGGCTTTCACGGCTGCTTCCACGGCATCCAAGGCCGATCCCTTCGCGGATAGCACCGCGTGACCATCGCGCAACGCTTTTTCGAGCGCACTGCGGTAGGCCTTCTCCCGATGGGGCGTCATCAACTCAGGAGCAATGGTCCCGGCCCCGCCATGCACGGCTAACGCGATGGGCATCATTCCTTGATCAACACCCCTTCAGCCAGGAAGAACAGGGTATACTTGGGTTCGGTGATGGATTCGATCTCCTCCTTGCTCTTGCCCGCATCTTCCGCGTAATGGCGCTGCATGGCCACGTCCATCGTCTCTCGCGTTGCGTAGCCCTGCAAGATCGCCGTGCGACCTTCCAATCCTTGCTTGGGAACGAAGAAAGCGTAGTCCTGGAACTTCACCTTCATCGGGCTGCCATCGGGCATTTTCACATCCATCCAACATCCCTTCACGGTGCAGCTGGTGATGATCTCACATTCCACTTTCGTCGCCAAAGAATCCGAGGACGCCATCGCTTCGACGAAATCATTCATGCTGATGGCACCTTCCGGATCGATCTCAGCACCATAACTTTTCATGCCTTCCGGCTGAGGCTTGGACTGGGCCACGACATCGTGCGTGGTGGTGTTGCATGCGAGCGCCAGGATAGTGGCCACTACGAATAGGATCGACTTCTTCATGATGATGGTCCGCGGTTTCTTTCGTCCGCAGCGCAAAGATCGTATAATGCAGCGCCGCGTCCATGCGTTCCGTCAACCTTTGACGGTCGAAAGCCTCCGGAGGGGTGCCGTAAGCGGCTCGTTCCGGGCGGCTACCTTGCGACATTGAAGGATGGACCGCCGAAAGAACACGATCGGTAGACTCGAGCACATCGCCCTGCCGGGCCTGGGTATCGACCGCGTCGAAGCCAAGATCGATACGGGCGCCTACCGCAGCGCCATACACTATCAGCGGGTACGGGTGCGCACCGTGGATGGTGTGAAGCACCTGGTGGTCACCTTCCAGATGGGTGGCCGGCGGCGCACCAAGGCGTTCAAGAACTACAAGCGGGTCACGGTGAAGAGCAGTAACGGAAGCACCAGCCGACGATACCTGATCAGCACCCGGGTCCATCTGAACGGGTTCTTGGTCCGGACCCAGTTCACGCTATTCGACCGGAGCGACATGAAATACCAGGTGCTCCTGGGCCGCAAATTCCTTCGCGGCCGGTTCGTGGTGGATGTGAGCGGGAAGAATCTGTTGGGCTGAACGTTCATCCACCGCCAGGTGGGTCGACATATGCCGTTGGGCCAGGTCCCTGCTATACGCTACGTTCGATGAATTTCACGATCTCCCCGGCGATATCCAGGCCCGTTGCCTTCTCTATGCCTTCCAGGCCGGGACTGGAATTCACTTCAATGACCAGTGGTCCTCGCTCACTTTGGAGCATATCCACCCCGGCCACGTGCAGCCCCAAGGCCTTCACAGCCTTCAATGCGGTCACTTCCTCCTCGTGCGAAAGCTCGATCAGCTCCGCTGAACCTCCCCGATGCAGATTGCTCCGGAACTCTCCCTCCTTACCCGTCCGTTTCATGGCTCCCACCACACGTCCATCCACGACAAAGGCCCGGATATCGATCCCGCGACTTTCCTTGATGAACTCCTGCACGATCACGCGGGCCTTCAAACTATTGAACGCCTCGCAGACCGCTATGGCAGCCTTTCTGGTGTCCGCCAGCACCACTCCAAGACCCTGAGTACCCTCCAGCAACTTGATGATACAGGGCGCACCGCCCACGCTGTCCACGATGCTCCCAACATCCTTGCTGTAGTTGGTGAACACGGTTTTAGGGATACCCACACCGCTCCGGGTCAGGATCTGGAGACTGCGCAGTTTGTCCCGGCTGCGCACCAGGGCCTGGCTCTCGATGGTCGTGAAGACCTTCATCATTTCGAACTGGCGCACCACGGCCGTACCATAAAAGGTCACGCTGGCACCGATCCTGGGAATGACCGCATCGACGTTCGTGACCGGCTCCCCTCCGTACGAGACCTGTGGATTCTTCTTCTCAATAAGAATATCACACTTCACATGATTCAGCACACGGGCCGCATGGCCACGTTTCTCACATGCTTCCACGAGCCTTCGGGTGGAATACAACTTGGGGTCCCTGGAAAGCACGATAATGTTCATGGGGTACGGATCGGCTGGCAAAGCTAAGTTCCACACCCCTGGGAACACTTGATCGAACCAACATGAAGCTCAGGTCACGGGATGCGATCCTTGATTAGCTTCGCCACTACTTATCCATAGAGGATCAATGTCGCGCATCATCGATGTCAGCACAGTCCTGGGCGGCTGCCTGAGTGCTGAGCAGAAGAAGGATTTCGACCGGAACGGGTTCCTTCATTTCCGTGGATTTTTTGAGGACCATGCCGTACGCACCCTGATCGGAGCCATGAACGAATTGGGGGAACGCTGGGTTAAGGAAGGGATCACCGTTCTGAATGGGACCCCGATAAAACATGGAAGGAATGCCCAGGGTTCTGCGATCATACAACGCTTCTGTTTCGCCTCCCAGCATCATCCGGTCCTGGAGGAAATGCTGCGCGACCCACGTTTCAATGCCTTGCTTGAACTGGTCGGTGGTGATGCCCGATTGGGAACGCACGAGAAGGATGGATTGGTTATCAACCACTACGTGAACACCCCGGAAAGCAATTTCACCCAGATGGGCTGGCACACCGATGCC
>JAHEFL010000050.1:6737-8496 GCA_024640205.1 Flavobacteriales bacterium
GTCGTCGCATCGGCCCGATGTTGAACGTTGGCATCCACCTGGATGATCAGGATCCGCTGAACGGTGGCTTGCGATTGTTACCTGGCACACATAAACAAAGCCTTCGCGGCATCCTGTTCCGGAAGCGTTATTTCCTGGACAACAAAGCGGATCCGGATGAGGTCGCTTTCGACATCAAGGCCGGCGATCTGACCGTACATGATGGGCGTCTGTGGCATCGCGTAGAGCGCTCGCGGCTGGTCGGTGAGGCCAGTCGCCGTCGGGTGATGTACATACCCATCGTTTCGGGTCCGTACGAGCCCAAGACGGCTGCCAGCAGGATGCCGTTCTATCACCGTTTTCACCGCCTGGTGAAATAGTCCGCCATCGTGTGTCCGAAGTGAACACCGGTTCATTGAGTCCGCCAAAAAAGTATGCGCTGATCACGGGCGCAAGCCAGGGTCTTGGAAGGTCCATTGCCATGGAGCTCGCCGGTCGCGGGCATGGCGTTGTCCTTGTGGCGCGCAGCACCGACAAGTTGAAGGAGGTCGTGTCACTTTGCAAGGAACTGAACGGCGGCCGTGCTATTGCGTTGGAGATGGACCTGACCCGACCTGATGCCATCAACGACCTGATGACGGAATTGGAGCGGCTCCAACTCTCCATCGAGGTCCTCGTGAACAATGCCGGTGAGGCCGTCTGGGGATTCTTCGGTGATATGCCCTTGTCCGATCATCTGCGCATGATGCGGCTGAACATGTTCGTGCCGGTTGAATTGACCCACCGGATGTTGCCCCTGTTACTCAGGAACGAAAAGGCATACATCCTGAACATAGGCAGCATGACGGGCTACAATGCGATGGCCACGTTCTCCACCTACAGCGGAAGCAAGTCCTTCATCCTTCGCTGGTCGAGATCACTGCGCATGGAGCTGAAGGAGAAAGGGATCTCCGTTACCTGTGTCTGTCCTGGAAGTGTGCTTACCGGCTTCACCGAACGGGCAGGTATGCAGGTGATGGACGATCTGGCGAAGCGTTTCGGAAGCCCACCGGGACCGATCGCTCGCTCGTCGGTGAAAGCCCTTTTTTCAGGAAAGGCCGAGCATGTTCCCGGGTTCCTGGATGGCATCACGGCCACGCTGATGGGACTCCTTCCTACGGGCCTGGTCGAGAAGATCTCCAGTGGGATCTATCTCAAGAAGCTTCCGCATCGCTGACCCTCCGTCCGGTGCTCCAGCGGTATATGCTGCCGCTCATCGACCAAGCGAGCCAAGCGGCGAACGGCGCAGCCAGCACGTCGATGGTCCAGTGTACATGCTGGACCAGCACCGCCAAAGCCACAAAGACTGTGATCATTATCAGAAAGGGACGCCACGCCCGGGACGGGACCGCCAAGTAGAGGAGGAACACGGTAGCCGTATGGCCTGAAAAGAACAGATCCTTGGTGAAGGGCTCAGCGCTCGGATAGAAGATCTGCGTGATCGGGTCAACGAGCGGTACGAGGTCCGGAGGAGGTTCCAAGGTGAGCAGTGTCATTGATACCATGCGCAGGAGCAGAAGGATCACATACGCCTGTGCCGCGCGCAAGAGGCGATCGCCATCGCGCCACAACCGCAGGACGACTGCGAGAATGGTGCAATACAGAACGGGAAAGAGCAGGCGCGATACATCCATTGCGGGGATGAGTTCCAGAACGGGATCGCTGAGTATCCTACCCTGTAGTTCTCCAATGAAGGTGAAGAAGTGAGGTAGCGAGATAACCACAATGGAGGCGCACGTCA
>JAHEFL010000453.1 GCA_024640205.1 Flavobacteriales bacterium
TATCGCCATGCACGGCAAGGTCGGCGCCAGCCCATCCGGTGGCCCAAGCATCCACACCAGGAGGATCCACCATGACCGGGTCTGAAAACCCGTTCCCAGCATCGGAAGCGAACAGAATGTTACCTGGTGCAGCCCCCCATACCACGACCGGTCCCATGGATCCGATCGCGATCCGGGGACGCAAGGCCTCCCCATCGGTCGCACCCAGGGTCTGCTGCGCGCTCCAGGTCAATGACTGTCCTGACGCGACCGCGCTTAAACCTATCAGGCATAGGAACAAAACGTTCGCTGGGAGTGTGGGCTTCCAATATCTCATGATCGTTAAAAGTACTCGATCGCCTATCTGAAGTAAGTTTGGAACAATAAACATCATGCTGCTCATTGGGAGCATGTCATGTAAACAGTTCCAATACCTGCGGACCCATGCATAAACTTTTTACTCCCTTTGCGCTGGCGATATCCTTGAGCGCAGTGGCGCAACAACAGGTCACGCTCCAGATCGACCATTGGCTGGATGGAACACCCTTCAGCAACAGCGCGGTTGCAGCGAACAACAGCGGACAGGAATTCGATGCCGCTAGACTGGAATACTACATATCGGAGATCTCGCTGATCCACGATGGCGGACAGGAAACTCTGGTCCCGGGTACATGGGTACTTGCCAACGCGAGTAGCATGACCACTGCGGACCTGGGGCAACATTCGATCTCATCGCTCGAGGCGGTCCGCTTCGGAATTGGCGTGGACCCTGCGGTCAATCACCTGGACCCTTCGACCTATCCGAGCAACCATCCACTTGCTCCACGCTCGCCAAGCATGCATTGGGGATGGGCCGCAGGTTACCGGTTCGTGGCGATGGAAGGTCAGTCGGGCGCCGGTCTTGCCCAGAACTATGAGATCCACGCCCTCGGTGATGACAACTATTTCGTTCAGACCATCCCTACCCAGGGGGTCATGGAGGGTGGTGACCTGATCGTCAAACTGAACGCGGACTATGTGCAGGCCATGTATTCCGTCAATGTGGCGAGTGGCCCGATCGTACATGGAGAGACAGGTATTGCGCGGGACCTGCTCGAGAACTTCCGCGATCGGGTGTTCACTTCAGTGGAAGGGAACGGTCCTGTTGGGATCGAGGAATTTGCTCATGGTCATCTTACGCTGTATCCGAACCCGACGCTGGGTTCCGTTCGTGTTTCCACAACGGGTATCGATCATGCGGATGTTCTGCGTGTGCATGACGCCTTGGGTCGAGCGATCCTCGATCTTCCGTTCAACAATACGGCCGACATGATCGTCGAATTGCCCGATGCCGGGATGTATAGGATCAGTATTCTTCAGGACGGGGTCACCCGTGCCGTCAGCTCTGTTGTGAGGCAGTGAGCGGGATGTCACGTGGTATGAAGATCGGCATCCCTGGATCCCGGGTGGGCCCTATGGTTCTTTGCATAGCGCTCGTCGTTGGCACTAGTGCCTGCAAGCGGGATGCGCTGGAGCAGGAGGAAGCACAGTACGACGGAACGCCATTTGTATTGGAATACGGTCAATTCCCTCCTCCCCCCATCGCCGCGGATAACCCCTTGACCGTGCAAGGCGTGAAACTGGGTCGCGCATTGTTCTATGAAACGGATCTTTCTCTGGACGGGAATATGTCCTGTGCGTCGTGTCATCGGCAGGAGCATGCGTTCTCTGATACTGCACGATTCTCGATCGGGGTGCACGGCCTGCCGGGTAAGCGGCAGGCAATGGGCGTGTTCAACATGGCGTGGAACACGAATAATTTCTTCTGGGATGGTAGAGCGGATCTGCTGCGCGACCAAGCCTTGAAGCCTATCCAGGATAGTCTGGAGATGGCGGAGACATTGGAGCATGTGATCTTCAAATTGAGCTTGCGTCAACAATACAGGGATCAGTTCAAGCGCGCATTCGGCACAGAGGAGATCACGCCGCTCAGGATGTCCCTTGCCTTGGAGCAATTCATGAACAGCATCGTTTCGGTGGATAGTAGATATGACCGGTTCCTGCTTGGGCAGGTCACCCTGACACCCAGCGAGGACCGCGGAAGAGAGCTCTTCTTTGCGGAATACAATCCCTTCTTTCCGGAGGAGTCCGGTGCGGATTGCGCCCACTGCCATGTTCCGAGGAATTTTGAGAACGACCTGTACATGAACAACGGGTTGGAAAGCGATGCCACGGTACAGGACATGGGCAGGGAATTGGTCACTGGCAATGCCGCGGATCGGGGTAAGATGAAAGTTCCCTCGCTGCGGAACATCGCGCTTACGCCACCCTACATGCACGACGGTCGGTTCGCGAGCCTGGATGAAGTGCTCGATCATTATAACACGGGATTGCAAGCATCCTCCACACTTGACCCTGCTTTGGAAAATACCCTGTCCACAGGATTGATGCTCAGCGAACAGGACAAGCAGGACATCATTGCTTTCCTCGGAACCTTGACCGATGAGGTCA
>JAHEFL010000454.1:0-1946 GCA_024640205.1 Flavobacteriales bacterium
ACATCGCTGTTCCAATTCATGGAAATTGCACTGGGTCAAATGGCCAAGAGCAACGGAGCGTCACCGGAGGAATTCGTTTCCGAGATCCTGATGGGATCCCGAACGGAACCATTGCCAACTAGCGTTTGGCAACGGCCTTCTCGAACTCAGTATTGATCCTTCACGAACGGTACGGTACTTGTCGATCCATCCGGGTTCGAGAAACGGAGCACATATACTCCAGGAGCGAGATCGGAAACATCCATGCTCATAGTTGATCCGCCACCCTGTTCTGACCGCGCCCATCGGCCATCCACGGTGAACACGTCCAACATGTACGACCCGTTATGGGCAGCACGAATGAAAAGGATGTCGCTGACAGGGTTCGGATAAATCTCAGGTCTATTCGGAGCCGTGTTATTCATCCCCACGCTTGTTTCCACCAAAAGCCCTGTTTCGTTCGTAACGAATGCTTGTTGGGAAGGGAACCGAACATGGGCCTGGTTCTTCAAAACATCACCTGGTAATACACCAACAACGGGATGCAGCCGGAAGCTCACGAAGCCATGACTACCTGGTTCATCACTTGCGCTATCCGGAAGCATGATATTGTCCATATCGAACCGTAATTCGCGGCCTTCGTTAAGAACAGCTTTGAACGAGTGCGACGCGCCAAGGATCTCAAGCGTCGAAAGGTCGAATAAGGGCTTGATCGTGTCCACCACGAAAACGAACAGTGCTGTTGAGACACCTGTGTTCTGGAACCGCACCGTGTGATCGACATATTCGTCGTCGTTCAGGAAATAAATCGATTCGCTTGTTCGCGAACTCGTGATCGAGCGCTTGTCCTGCGGCTCATAGTTGTCCGCTATCATTGCATTTGCTTGATAGCTATCGTTCTCAGGAACTGCATCCGGTATGCCTAAGTTCACGTTCGCGCGACCTTCCACGAAGACCCCTTCCAATTCTGGATCATCGGGTACCTGCAACTGCACTTGGACGGTATAGGCCTCAAATGGAGCAAGAACAGGAACGTTCCACTCGATCAGCCCGGGATCATTGGTCACGGATGGAGCAGTTGAGGACACGAATGACAAGATCGCATCGTACTCCAATCCCACCGTAACATTCAACAGGTCCTCAGCAGAATTGTTCCGAGCGATGACGGTATATACTGCGATCTCGCCAGGTCTATGAGCATTCGTATTCAAGAACGCTGATACGTCCGAACCCAACATGTTCGACTCCGGCAGATCCAGGACCGCATTGGATGCTCCCTGAGAAACCGTGAATGGTGCCGGGAATGGATCAACGCACAAGGGTAGGAAATCCTCAAAGCCCTGATCCAATGTGTAGCTACCATAAGGTATACCGATACTGTATTCCCCGGTTTCATCCGTTAATCCATAATGATCCCCGGGCTGCAGGATCAGCACGCGATGCGGCATTCCAACATCGGGTCCACCGAATATGCAACCTCCATCCACATCGGCGTAAACCACCCCTGAAATACTGGCGCAAGGAACAGTAGGGGTCGGCACCGGGATCTCGAGGACCAATGGACAGAACATGGAATTTCCAGAGATCTGCAGCACCAATTCACCTGCTCCCAACTGGCTTATCGTGAGAATGTTCCCTGAAGGTGACAATGTTGCGGTCCCTTGCACAACCAGAGCTCCAGTTATGCTCTGGTTCATGATGATCTGGCCCGTTCCAGTAGGGGATCCGTCGCATGAAGGAGTGATCGATTGCGATAAAACGGATGGAGCATTGGAATTGATCACGTCGAACCCGGAGAAGTCAGCCGAACAGCTATTGGCATCCGTGACCGTGATCGTGTATTCGGTCCCTGGGCATAAGCCTGTGACCGAGATCAGGTTCGAAGTCGCAGTTCCCATTGGCCCGGATGGTGATACCACTACGGAATAGGGTGCGGCTCCTCCAAGAAAACCCGAACGGAACCATGT
>JAHEFL010000454.1:1956-2464 GCA_024640205.1 Flavobacteriales bacterium
GCAGTTCCCATCACACGCGTTGGCATTGGGTAACGGTCCTCCGGAAACCAGGAGTCCGCCCGTGGCTCCTATGGTGATGTCGCCCATCGTCTCGCCTCCCTGGCTATCCGTGACCGTTACTGTCCATATCCCGACCCCTAGTCCACTAACGGTCTCGCTTCCTTGGCCTATGGGTGGTACGGGGTCCCAGGAATAACTATAGGGCCCTGTACCACCACTTGCTAACGCCATGGCGCCACCGGTTGCATTTCCACATGCGTCGTCATAACCCGTTACTGAAACAGCCAAAGGCTGGGCGGTAACGAGCGACCACACAGAGATCAAAAGAGACGTAATAATTGAGCGAATGATGGACATGAGTAAAGTTTTCTTCCTGTCTAAACTAATACGGCAGGCCCATACGTGATAACTTCAATGCTAGTATACAGTCTTGCATTGATTCAATATGTACAGGTTTTGAATGCCGTGTAAGTGTGAAATGATCTGGAATGCCAGGTACACGGGACCT
>JAHEFL010000455.1 GCA_024640205.1 Flavobacteriales bacterium
GTAGAGCGTAGCACCCTGGTCCCGGGATCGCGCCAGCATCGGAGCCAGTTCCTCGCGATGAACAACGACCCGGAAGATCGAACCCATGCTGGCCTGCACACATTTCGGATTGTAGCTGTCCACGCTGTTCGGGCTGCAGATCACGCGCGGGATCCCGAACCAATCCGCAATGCGGAGCAAGGTACCCAGGTTGCCCGGGTCCGTGATACCATCCAAAGCAAGCACCAATCCGTCCTGTGAGGGTGCCGGCAATTCCTGGGGTTCCGGGATCGCTGCCACCGCCACAAGTTCGTTACCGCTTTCCAGCGATCCGAGGCGTGCCATTTCATGGTCGGGCAGGATGATCGCTCCAGTAACACCAAGTTCCGCAGATGCCCTGGCCGTGGCGTACAATACATCCGTCCGGAAGTCAGATCCCAGCAATTCCATCACGAGTTTTCTTCCCTGGACCAGGAATTGCCCGTACTGGATGCGGTACTTCTTTTGCAGAAGGGATCGCGCCTGCTTCAATTCGGACTTCGTGCTCACGGTGCGGGTATATTTGACGCTGACCCAAGTACCACACCGATCTCAGCGTCAGAACAATTCGGCAGGTGCGCAAAATAGGCAGCACACGGTTCTCCTTGCGGATCGCACCCCACCATATCGTGATCGCTCTGTTCGGCACCGTCCTGCTGGCAGGCTGCGATGCCACCAGACGGGTACCAGAGGGACAGCGACTGCTGATCAGGAACCATGTTGTGCTCGAGGAGAAAAGCGTTGATCCCGCGGAACTGGATGCCATCATCAAACAACGATCGAATAAACGGGTCCTCGGGTTCCCGTTCTATCTCCATCTATGGAACGTGCGTGATCCCGAACGGGTCGCTCTGAAGAGAGCCCTGAAGGACAGCCTGTGCCACGAAGGGAACCTGGCTCGCGAGGAAAAGGGGCGACGTCCCCGGACGTGTGATCGATCCACCAAGGAGCGGACCGGGGAACCACCTGTTCTATTGGACTCCGTCCTGACAGAGAGAACGGCTGAACAGATGCGTTTGTACATGCAGAAAGAGGGCTGGTTCCATGCGGCCGTGAAGGACTCAGCACACCATAGGAGAAGGAAACTGCTGTCCAATGTGCGCGGAAGACCCTATCGACAGCCGAAAGCAGAAGTGATCTATACCATTGTTCCCGGCCCGGTCACCCGGTATCGAAGGATCAACTTCAGCGTGGACGACCCAGCGATCAAGGATTATGTGCAACGGAGCTGGGACCAAAGCCTCCTTCAACCGGGGGAAAGATTCGATGCGGATGTGCTGGACAATGAGCGGACCCGGATCGCGGACCGATTGAAGGAACTCGGCTATCTATTTTTCAGCAAAGACCTGATCCAATACACCGCGGATACCACCATTGGTGAAGGGCTGGTGGACCTCACCTTGCTATTGGAACGTCCGTACAGCAGGAACCAGCGAGGATTGCAGGGTACACAGGAAGGTTCGGTGTACTACATCAACGATATCACCATTGCTACCATGCGAAGCAGCCGCAAGGCATGGACGGTCACGCCTGACACCTTGCACCGCGGGGGATATCGATTCCTTTTCGAGGATAAGCCTCCTTATAAACCGGAGGCATTGCTGAGCGCAGTATTCCTGCAACCTGAGGGACGTTATCGAAAGAGTGAGGCGGACAGGACTTATCGAAGACTGACCTCGCTCCGCGTGTTCGACCGCGTGGAGATCAGCTACGACACTACCGGGATATCCAACAGGAAGCAAGCCAACGTGCGTATTGATGTGCTGCCCGGGAAGATCCAGAGCATGACGTTCGAAGCCTACGGGACCAACAGGGGTGGATTCCTTGGCACATCCGTCAGCCTGGGTTACAAACATCGGAACCTGTTCCGAGGAATGGGCTCGATCCAGGCGCAAATGATCCTGGGACTTGAAGCGCAGCAGAGTTTCACGGGGGCGGGGGCCAGCACCACGGAGGGGACCACGGGTGGTACGGCCTCAGGACTGTTCAACACTATAGAGATAGGCCCTGAGGTGACATTCCGCTTCCCGACCTTCCTGCTTCCCATATCGCGAGAGCGGATCGCCCGATCGGCGGTACCGAGCACCACGATCATCATGGCGTACAACCTCCAGCAGCGCCCGGATTATACGCGGACATTGGCGAAGACCTCGTTCGGATATGAATGGCAGGAGAGCCGAACGAAGACCTGGGGTATGTTCCCTCTGGATGTGAACCTGATCCGCATTCCAAGCAAGTCACCCGAATTCGAGGATTACCTTGAGAGTGCGAATGACCCGGTGCTCACGGACTCCTACACGGACCACCTGATCGCCGGCATGCGAGGCCAATTCCTGTACAACACCCAGATCCTTGCACGACAGCGCAATTCGTTCTTCAGCCGGATCACCATGGAGTGGGCAGGGCACCCGCTCTTCGTGCCGCTCAACGCTATAGGG
>JAHEFL010000456.1 GCA_024640205.1 Flavobacteriales bacterium
TTCGCGGTCCTCGTCAGTCGCGAGCCATACCATGGCCGAGCGGTCCGCTTCTTTCTGAAGCTGCTTCAAGCGGTCCTTCTTATCGTCCGGTACGATGTAGGTCGGCTCGAAATCGTTCTCCACATCCACGCTCAGATCGCGTTCCGGCAGATCACGCACATGTCCATAACTACTGAGCACGGTGAAGCCATTGCCGAGGTACTGCTCGATCGTCCGCGCTTTGGCGGGCGACTCCACGATGACCAGATCGCCGCTTCCGTTCTTGTTCGCCATCTTCAATGTTTTCGGGACGGCAAATAAAAGGGTGTGAACAGCAGATCGGTGCATCCCTATCTTATACCTATATATACTTCCCCATAGGGGAAGGTTTTTTTCAACAGGAACCCGGTCCGACCCGATGAACTGATGGGAGTCCCGCTTTGTTCCCTTTTCGACCACCGTCATGGAACGGGACTTTTTACGACCCATTGGCCATGAAGCAAATGAACGCGATACCCATTCTTATGTCCGCAGCAATGTTGCTCGGGGGCTGTGACCGGACCAATGGGCAGACAGAGATGAGCGGAGCCTCCATCATAGGCATGGCTCCCCAGGGATCGGGTACGAACCCCTACTATTCCACCACGGCAGTGGACCGATTGGAGGTGTCACAGGCTGAATGGAAGAAGATCCTTCCGTCCGAGCTCTACCACGTGGCGTTCGAAAAGGGGACGGAGCGCCCGTTCACCGGTAAATTCAAGGACGGACCCACGGACGGTACATACCGCTGTGCGGTGTGCGGCTTTGCCCTGTTCGATCCAGGAACCAAGTTCGACAGCGGCACCGGATGGCCCAGCTTCTACCGACCCATCGCCAAGGGAAGCGTGGCTGACGAGGAGGACCGGTCTCTCGGGATGACGCGCGATGAGGTTCTTTGCGGGCGATGCGGTGCCCACCTCGGCCACGTCTTTGATGATGGCCCGCCGCCTACCGGCCTGCGGTATTGCATCAATGCAGTAAGCTTGGACCATACATCGGAGTAGCATGGGGACCACGGATCGGAAGGCATTGGGACCACAATACGACCACAGCGGGAACCCGCACTACTCGCACACGGACCAGTCCCGGTTGGACGTATCGCTGGCGGAGTGGAAAGAGATACTCCCGGAGCAACTCTACCATATCGCCTTTGAGAAAGGAACAGAACGTGCCTTCACCGGTAGATACTGGAATTTCGAAGGCATCGGGACCTATGCCTGTGCGGTCTGTGGCAACCTATTGTTCCGCGCGGATTCCCAGTTCGGAAGCAGCTGTGGATGGCCCAGTTTCTTCCAGGCCGATCGTGATGGAAGCGTTCAGTATCACGAGGACCGAAGCTTCGGGATGCGGCGAATTGAGGTGACCTGCGGACGTTGCGATGCGCACCTGGGCCATGTGTTCGACGATGGTCCTAAACCCACCGGACGGCGGTACTGCATCAACTCGGTGAGTTTGGAATTCCTGCCTGAGAAGTAACATTCACCCATTGGGTCCTGGAGGCGGTGTTGGCGTCTTTTCGTCGAACCATCGGGTAAAGCCTGTCCGTATGTAATAGAGAGAGCACCCCACTTTAAGTCCGAATCGAACTGTCCCAGGCAGGCAACCAGTCCAGTGAGACCTGCGATCAAGTGCCAGCTGCAACTGGTTCTCATTGCTTCTCTGGTTCGGGAAACTGCCACATTGTCACGCCCCTCAATGTTCGGTATCTTCGCGCCTCATTTTCTACGGCCCAGTTGAACAAAAAAGTCTACATAGAATCATACGGCTGTCAGATGAACGTCAGCGACAGCGAGGTCGTGGCGAGTATCCTGGCAGAGGACGGTTACACCGCAGTGAAAAGTGCTGAGGAGGCCGACCTGGTGTTGCTGAACACGTGCAGCATCCGGGAAAAGGCGGAGTATACCGTGCTCCAGCGCATCAACGAAATGAACAACCTGAAGGCCAGGAAGAAGGGCCTGAAAGTGGGTGTACTCGGATGCATGGCGGAACGGATGCGGGAGGACCTTTTGGAAAAGAAGAAAGTGGTGGACCTCGTGGTAGGACCGGACGCATACCGATCGCTGCCCGAGCTATTGGCAAAGGTGGGTACCGGCCAGAAGGCGGTGAACGTATTGCTGAGCCGGGAGGAGACCTACGGGGAGATCGTACCGGTTCGCCTGGACACGAACGGTGTAACGGCATTCGTCACCATTATGCGTGGTTGCGATAACATGTGCGCATTCTGCGTGGTCCCTTTCACACGTGGTCGGGAGCGGAGCCGGGATGCACATAGCATCGTGGATGAATGCCGCGATCTGGTGTCCAAGGGCTACAGGGAAGTGACCTTGCTCGGGCAGAACGTGGACAGTTATAAGTGGAAGGAAAGTGAAGGAGTTCGCATTGGGCAGTCGGCAGTCGGCGGTCCGCAGTCACGAGATAGCAGTGGACAGCGGGCAG
>JAHEFL010000457.1 GCA_024640205.1 Flavobacteriales bacterium
AATGGTGATCGAACTCTTCAGGATATCCGCTCCGGGTGGCGAAGGCTTGCTCATCACGGCTGGCAGGCACTACCGACGATGGACAGGAATGCATCCTGGCTGCTTTCACATCCAACTCGGCCGCTGCCAGTACCTGCTCGGAGACCCGCGCTGTTTCATTGGTCGCTCAACTCTCCTGTTCCCGAGGGTCCATCCTCGACCACCAACACTCCCCTGAAGCGCAGGATGTGGAGCAGGACGATGATGATCACCGCTCCGATCGTGACCAGGGAAAGTTCATTGTAGCGGTCCACGCCGGTGGGTCCGAGCAGCTCCGGTTGTTCCCCGGCGATCAACACACAGGCCAGAACGGCAAGTCCCTTTTCCACCAGGCGAAGCTGCCGGAAATGCAACAGTACCAGGATCAGCGGGATCTGCAGAAATATGAACGCATTGGCGCTGGTGAAGGCGAAGAGCGGGATGTATGCGACCAGCAATGAAAGATCCAGAATGGTCCCGTACCGTTTCTGTTCCATTGTGGTCCCTCCCCGGTACATACCCATGAACCAGAGGAAGGAAATGCCGATACCCACTGATAGCAAGACCTGAAGAATGCGTGCACCGACCTCGGATCCCACCACATAACACAATGGCGTATATCGGGCGACCATGGAAAAGATCGTGTGGTTCGCAGGTTCCAATAGACCTTGTTTGTGGGCCAGCTCGATCTGCAATTCGTTCCACCATCCCTGATACTGCGCCCATGTAGCCGACACGCTACCATAGAATGCGAAGGGTAGCACCGCCAATACCAAGGTGGCCGCAAGGAGCCAGCCGAGCGCGGTGAACTTCCGGCGCCACACCAGATAGGGCACGAAAATGAGGCCGAAGGGTTTGATGAAGAGCGTGATGGCGATCAGTATGGCGAAGACCGTGGACCTCCCCTGATGGTAGGCGGCGATCGCCATCAGGTAGAGCACCAGGAGCAAGTAGTTCACCTGTCCCAGATGCAATTCTCTCAGGAAATGGACGCTGAGCACCAATGCCGAAAGGATGATCAGGCGACCCAGTTGGCGTGGATCCCCCATGGTCAGCAGGCTTGGCTTCACGAGTCTAATGCTCAGGTGGAAACCATACACGATCAGTGCGGAAAGGAAGAGCCAATAAAGGGGTTTGGCCACCGCCAATGGCAGAAAGGACCACGGAATGAAATACAACGCCGAGGTGGGGGAGTACTTGAAGATGTAGTGGCCGTCCGCCGCGACGCGGTAAAGGTTCTCCCCATGTAGGATCCGTCCTGCGGCGGTGTGGTACACCGTGAAGTCGTTCAGCCAGAAACGGTCGTTGATGATCTCCAGGAAGAGGAAGATCACACAGAGCAGGGCCAGTAGAAGAAAACCCAAGTAGCGCCGCTTCATTGGGGTCAAAGATGGATACTGTTGTGCAACTCCCGGCCATACCCAAGCGGTGGCCGTAACTTCGATGATCCGAAAGTCGAACGATCCATGCGCCGCATCCTCTTCCTGCTCCCCATCCTTCTCCCGTCCATGTTGTTGGCCCAGCCACCGCGTTTTCAGGGCTGCCATCATTTCCAAGGCGACAAGCGCCATACCCCGACTCCCCTGACCGACGGTCAGCTGAAGAACATCCAGAACACCATCGCGCGCAGCGACACGTTCGATATCCTGCATTATGACATCACCATCGATGTCACCGACTACGTCGGCCAATATTTGAAGTCCAGCACGCAGGTCGTCTTTACACCGAAAATGAGCGGGCAGGATTTCATCCGCTTCGACCTGTACCAACTGACCGTGGATTCCGTGACCCACAGCAATGGACCACTTGCGTTCACGCACGATGGGGAATTCCTGAAAGTGGACCTGCCCAGCGTGCAGGTGGGTGTGACCGACACGGTGGTCGTCCATTACCAGGGTTCACCCTACCGTGATCCCGATTGGGGCGGTTTCTATTTTGCCAGTGGGTACATCTACAACCTGGGCATCGGCCTGTCCACCATACCGCCCAACTTCGGAAAGGTCTGGTATCCCTGCTTCGACAGTTTCGTGGAACGGGCCACCTATACCTATCATGTGAAGAGCGCTGGTGCGTATCGCGCGCATTGCCAGGGCGACTTCCTGGGTGAAGTACAGCTTGGTGGGGATACGGTGGTGCGCACCTTCGACATGCCGTACACCCTGCCCACCTATGCCAGTGCGATCGCTGTGGCCAATTACGTGGACAGCACCGTGGTCCATACCGGTGCCTACGGGTCCTACCCCATCACGCTCACCTCCAAACCCGCTCAGATCAACGCCTTCGTGAACAAGATGGTGGACCTGCCCGGCACGATCGATGCGCTGGAGCACTGGTTCGGGCCCTATACCTACGATCGCGTGGGCTTTGTGCTGACCACGGATGGTGCCCTGGAGATCCCCCAGAACATCGCCTATCCGGACTTCATGCCGAA
>JAHEFL010000458.1 GCA_024640205.1 Flavobacteriales bacterium
GCCCCCAAATGGTTCCGATGGCGCACCACGATGTGGTATTCACCTCTCATGGCGTTCTCGAACAACAATGGACTGCTTCCATCGGGCATCACCACTTTTCCATTGGCTTGGACCAATGCCGCAAGTTCATCCACCACCACCAGAGGGTCGGTCGGATCGCGCAACTCCACCCAGACCCAATCCACCGGTGCGGCGGAGCCCACCCGGGCCATTACCGCCTCACTTGCAGTTGCTCCGGACCCATACGGATCGAGGGTCGGTAGAAGGTCATTGTTCCTCAGATCGGTGCGCATGACCGGACCGATCATGGGTCCCTCCAGGAACACCGCGAGATCCAATTCAACATCGCCGTCCACATAGTCGTAGATGCCGTCGCTGTCCCGGTCCACACCCAAGCGGATCTTGGTGTTGGGGTGCACAATGGTCCAGGTGAGCGGTGCGCCTCCCTGGGCCGAAGCCATGAGTTGAGCGTGGGTCACGGTCTGGCTCGCCAGGTCGGACTGATAGTTGTCGCTGCCCATGTAAAAGAAACCCCGGGCCTCACCGGCGTATGTGCCCTTAACGATCAGCGCATAATCATTCGGGTATTTGTTCACCCAGGCCTTAAGCGAGGTCACCCGGTTCACACTGCCTATGGCACCATCGATCGTCATGCGCATGCCCACTGCCGGCATGGCGTCCTGGCTCGGATGCACCAGGTCGAAATTGTGGCTTTGTGGGCTGTTCACTTGCGTAATACCGCCTGACCAACTGAGTAATTCCGGTTCATAATCACCGAGATAGTTCTGGGTGCCGGCCTGACTGAAGTCGGTCGCCATGACACCGTCGGACATCATGCCGAAGCCGGAAGTGCATTCCGTCGTGTTGTAGAAGAACCCGTTCTTGCGATACACACTGCGCAGGTCGGGCACCATGTTCTTATTCAAGGTCATGTTGACCTGGTTCCCTTGGTTGGTGTTAGACCCGTTCCCTGGCAGATGCCCTCGCCCTGTCTGCGCTTGGTGACAATGCGAGCAATTGACGTTGACGGCCACGAAGAGCTTCACACCCGCACTAGGTATTGCTTGGAAAGAGGTGCCTGTGAACCGGACCCGGTTCGGATTGTTCATTCGCTCTAAGGCTGAGCTGGTCACGCTGTCAGGCCGGATGGTGCGATAAGGGTTCGGTACGTACCAGCATGCTGCATGGAAGTCCGCGAACTCCTGCATGCCGGCTGCATCCAAAGCAGCATCAGCGCCCTGCAGGTCCGTAAAGGCCCCGGCAAAATCCTGGAACCCGCCTTTATCCCCCCGCCAGTGGAGATGACCACCACCGCGACCAATGATGTCGATAAGGAACTGGGTCGTCTTCAAGCCTTTCATGGGATGGAAGGTCCTGTCACCATCGGGGTCCACCACGGTGACCATGTCCCCGGCAGGGTTCCCAAGGTCCCATGCCAGTCGGTCCCAACGTCCATCCACGTGGCAGGAGCCGCAGGAAATGTGGCCATGACCGGAGCCTGCATGGGTGTCATAGAGATGCTTGCGTCCCGTCTTGATGACCAAAGGCGTCGGGTCGAAGTAGTTCGTTCGCGCCATCTCTTTTTCCGAAATGAGATCGATGGTGGAGATGGAGCCCTCGAACTTGTTGAGCACATAAGCTCGCTCATTGGTCTCATCCAATACGATACCGGTGGGTCCCTCGCCTACCACGATCGGGTCAGGGGCCATTCGCGCACCGCTCGGGCCTATGGTGATCACATTGTTCGAACCCATGCCTGTTACAAAGGCCTTGCTCCCGTCCGCCAACCAAGCGATGCCTCGGGGGTCACCTATGGACTGCTTGCGAAGAGCAGGAGCTGAACTGTGGGTGGAATAATTGATATGTGGGTTCAGGTCCGTGATGGTCGGCGACCCTCCTGATGCAAAACGCGAAACGTTCACACGAAGAAAAACCCCCTTCAGGTTCGGCTCGAACCGCACCTCGTTCGTGGCATCCGTTCCCACGACGAACACCTCTCCGCTGGGATGGACGGACATGGCCATGAGGATATTTCCCAGATGGTTCTTATAGGTCACACCCGTCGTGGTGGGGTTGTTGGCATCGATCATCGCCACATCGCGGTCCGGCATATCCCAACCTGCCACACGCGAAGTGTTCGGCAAGCCCCCGGTTACCAGGGTCGTCCAATTCCCGCCATTGTCATCCATCCATTGCCCGGCGGCATTCTTGCGCACCACCAGGCTGTTGTTCCCCGGCGGAGGAGGATTAGCCGGATTCCAAGGGGGCTCGAACCCGGCTCCAGAATTCGGCACCGGTATGGTTCCTCCGTACGGACCGGAAGCCAAGGCGACCGCATTGGGTATGGTGGTGCACGCACCTCCCTGGACCGAGCAAAAGCCTCCTGCGTGGAAGTCATTCCCTGGTATCACCGTGGTCTGATTGCCGGATTCGAAAAATGCGGCATA
>JAHEFL010000459.1 GCA_024640205.1 Flavobacteriales bacterium
ACGTAATCCACCAGCAGAGATGACCCTGCCGGATACCCCCCAGGTCCGCACCTTTCCGTCGCCCTCCTTCGCCCATTCCTTGCCCGCCAGCGCATTCACCACGTACTGTCCGTTCCATCGGGAAGCGTCGTTGTCATCGCCGTAGCGACTGTCGTACCAGGTAGCGTTCAGCTGGTAGAAGAAGGCTTTGGCGAAATGGTGGTCCACGGTGACCTCCACGCCCGTGTTGTTCGCTGTACCACCGTTCACAAGCGGAATGATGGCCACGTCATCCCATGCGTTCACCAACGGTCCACCTTCCTCTTCCGTGGGGAAGATGAGCTCTGCTGGCGCCACGGGAACGTTCTCCAGGCGCTGGTGATAGACCTCCACATGAAGGTGGATGCGCTCCTTGATGGGATGATCATAGCCCAGCACCACGTCCTGGCTGCGCCATAGACCGACCTCCTGCCCCCATTCGCGACCCGGGATATACACGTTCATGATCTGGTGCCAGGGCAACATGCTGCGCTGCCCTGCGCTCAGGGCGATCCGCCGTCCCTTGCGCATACGCCAACCCAGCGCCGCACGCGGCTCCCATGCCGTGCTTCCATTGAAGGTGAAGTGGGCATGACCCAGACCCAGTTCGGCGGTGAGGTGCTCAGTGACGGACCAGCGCGCGTTGCCATAGGGCCGCAGCAGCCATCCGTCCGTGCGTTCGCCCAACAGGTTGGTCATGTCACGCTTCATCGCCGATCCACCCACGGTCCAACGGAGCCGTGCACCGACCACTCCGTCGTAGGCGGCCACCACGCTCAGTTTGCTTTCGCTCAGGTCCGCCTGTGCGGTATCCTGCGCGACACCATCTGTGGCGAAGCGGATCTCTTCACGGTCCTGTTCGGTGCCGGAGAGCAGCACCGTGCTCCGCAGCACCCCGCGCCTCCCCACTGGCATGCGCAGAGCACTACCGATGGCGCCTGTCCTGGCCGTGTAGGTGATGTCCGATCCGTCCTTGTCGAATTCCCACTCGGCCGTATCGGTCTTCGCCTCGAACACGTTGCTGCTGGCACCTCCCACGCCGAAAAGCTTCACCTCGGCCGACTTGGCAAAGGGCAGGGTCACGGTGAACGCAAGGTCCTGAAAGGTGATGGCCTCATCGCCCAGGTCCACACCTGCCGCGCTTAGCAGACCCACCGTGGAATACCGGTAATTGACCAGGTACGAGGACCGTCCCCCTTTCCGGAACGGGCCGCCCGTGGATACATCGATGCCCAAAAGCCCCGCCTGGAGGGTCCACTCCTGCTCCTCGGTATCTCCCCGGCGAAGTTCCATGTCCATGACGCCGCCCAGGGCGTTCCCGCGATCCGCTGGCAGGGTGCCGGTAAGCAAGCGGGAGGGTCCGAGCATTTGTGCGCTGAGCATGTTCACCCCACCGCCGCTCAGGGTGGGCAGGTCCGAGGCCGTGCCGGCATTGGCCAGGTGGTTGGGGCTCACCATCTCCGCACCTTCCAACAGCCAGCCGTTCGCATTGGGGCTGTTGCCGCGGACCACCATGTGGTTCGCCTGATCGTTGGCGGTGATCACGCCGGCCGTGGTGCCGGCCACACGGGCCGGATCGAAGAACATCGCCGGATACCGCAGGGTCTGCTCCACGGTGATCCCCCGGGCACCCATGGGCAGGGGATCCTCTCGTGCAAGGGCACTCACAGTGAAGGCCTCCAAGGCCACGGTGGAAGGGGAGAGCTCCACCCGCTGCTCGATCGTTCTGCCGGATCGGAGCCAGAGTTCCGGGATGCGCATGGGCTCGTACCCGACATGATCGATGTGCAGGGCATAGTATCCCACAGGAACCTCCGACAGTGCGAAATGCCCGGCCGTGTCGGTCGCCGTTCCGATGGAGGGATCCGACGGCCGGAGCACCACACTTGCGCCAGGAAGCGCTTTCCCCGTGGAAGCATCCACCACCAAGCCACGGATGCCCGCCATGGGAACCTGTGCGTTCAAAAGAACACTACAGGACCCCAGGAATAAGAGCCCGATCAAAACGGGAACACGGGGTCGAAGGCCATCCATACCGCGATCTTACGGTCCACAGAGCGATGGGATCCATGGCCTCCGGAGCATGTGCCCACGATCGATCCTTGATCAACGTGCCCGGGGCTACCTTCGCGGAACACCATGGAAGACATCCTGAACCTTATCGGGGGCTCGCTGCAGCCTGCCATCAGTGGGCATTGGTTGGACGATCATGAACCCGCTGCAGGTGTGGTCTACGCTCGGATCGCCGATTCGGACGAGCAGGATGTGGAGGCTGCGGTCCAAGCAGCAGAGGGGGCACTGGAAGAATGGAAGGGCATGGGCCGTGAGGGTAGGAGCCGCGTGTTGTTGCGTCTCTCCGAACTGATCGAGGAGGATCTGGAAGGCTTCGCCAGGGCGGAATCCAAGGACAATGGCAAACCTCTGACAC
>JAHEFL010000051.1 GCA_024640205.1 Flavobacteriales bacterium
AGATCGTCGCGTTCCAAAGGGATGCTCACCACGAATTGCGGATCTTTTTCATCCTTGGCGAAGTCAGCCGCATGGCCATTGACCGTGATGGCCTTCAGATGGCTCTTGTCCCGCACGTGGCCGGATACCTTGACATAGGCAAGCGCCGTCGAGACCTGTGCCACATCTCCCCGACGGAACGGTTCGATGACGGTGATGCTCGGCGGATCGCTCTCCCTGTTCAATTCATAGATCTGTTGTGCTATACGCACTCGGGCATCATCGATAGTCTTTCGCTGCTCGGCGCCGTAATTGGGATCGCCCTCCATGGCTTTTTGTGCAAGCTGCAGGTCGCGTAACGCACCGTCCATGTCCAGGTTGGCTTCGTGCGCTTCCGCACGCAGCAACAAGGCCGGTATATCCTTGGGGTCCTCCAATATCACACGGTTCAGATCATTCACCGCATTCTGGTGCTGGCCGAAGCCCTGATAGTAGATCGCCCTTTGGTAGTACACCGCGCGATCCGTTCTGCCGAGCGCGATACACCGGGAGACGTCATCAATGGACCGCGAGTATTCCTTCTGGAGCGCTGTTGCTTTGCTACGCGTGAAAAGTGCATCCGTGCTGGCCGGGTTCAATTCCAGAGCACGGGTACAGCTTTGGATCGCCTTGTCCAGTGTCCGCATTTTCATGGTAAGGCCGCTGTACTGCTCATATAATCGCAACTGAACCTCTGCAGCTGCCACGTATGCCGGTTCATACAGGTGGTTCCATTCCAACACCTTGTCCAGGTCGAATTCCGCCGTTTTGTAATCCCGTGTTGCGGTGCGAACAAGGCCATGCAGGTAGTATGTATCCGTGGTGGCCTTCAAAGCCAAAGCGGCATCTGAAGCCTGCGTCGCACAATCGAGATCCACGAGGGCCAGGCATGCTCGCACTTTTGTCTGCAAGGCATCCATGGCCTTGGGGTCAACGCGCAAGGCTTGATCGCAAAGCGTTCGAGCGATCTCCGCACTATCCAATTCCAAATAAGCCTTTGCAGCAGCGGAGGAGTGCTCCGGATGACCTGGATCAAGTTCCGCCATGCGCCTCCTGTCCCTTGCACAATCCGCCTTACGTCCCAGCAATTCATAGGATTCCGCACGAGCCTGCAAGGCACTCATCATCGTTGGGTCCACCGAGATCGCCAACGAGTACTTCTCCACGGCCCCATCCAGGTCATGCTGCTTGCGTAGCGCCTCACCTTCCTTGAAGAAGGCTTTGCCTGATTGACCCAACACGACCGTTGCCGGAACGCTCAGCAATAACATGAAAAGGGTACGTGCGAAAACGGTGCTCATGGTTCGTGCCGGTCAAATGTAGGGTAGCAGGGAGTTGGATCGCCAGTAGCTTGGCCTGAGCGGTCCTGTCCAGGCGATCGGCTACCGCCGACCGTATTTTGCACCACCGAGGATCAATGAGCGACCCATCCACACCACTCGCAGAGCGCATTCGGCCCGCCGCCTTGGAGGAGGTCGTAGGTCAACAGCATCTCGTGGGACCGGATGGGATCCTTCGCAAAGCTCTGGCTGGGGGAATGCTGCCCAGCATGATCTTATGGGGCCCGCCGGGGGTCGGCAAAACAACGCTTGCCAAGCTGATCTCCCTGGAACTGGAACGTCCGTTCTTCACGCTAAGCGCCGTCAGTAGTGGCGTAAAGGATGTCCGTGAGGTGATCGAGAAGGCCAGTGGTGGAGGACTTTTCGCACGCAGCGCCGTGTTGTTCATCGATGAGATCCACCGATTCAGCAAGTCCCAGCAGGATTCCCTCCTGGGTGCCGTGGAAAAGGGAACCATAACCCTGATAGGAGCCACCACCGAGAATCCCAGTTTCGAGGTAATCTCCGCACTGCTCTCGCGATGTCAGGTATACACGCTTGAGCCACTTTCCGAGGAGGATCTCAAAAGCCTCCTGGAACGGGCGCTGCATTCGGATGAACTTCTGAAGCGAAGAACGATCGAGTTGCGTGAGTTGGAAGCCTTGATGCGTGCCAGCGGCGGCGATGCGCGCAGGCTCTTGAACACCTTCGAACTGTGCGTGAAAGCTTCGCCAGCGGACCCCGTGGTGCTGACGAACGAGCTGGTCAAGGAGGTCGTCCGATCGAGTCCTGTGCGTTACGATAAGCAAGGAGAACAGCATTACGATATCGTGAGCGCATTCATTAAGAGTATGCGTGGGAGCGACCCGAACGCGGCCGTCTACTGGTTGGCCCGGATGGTGGAAGGCGGTGAGGACCCCATGTTCATTGCGCGCCGCATGGTGATACTGGCCAGTGAGGATATCGGTAACGCCAACCCGAACGCGCTACTGATGGCCACTACAACGATGCAGGCAGCGCAGCTGATCGGTTGGCCGGAAAGCCGGATCATCCTCAGCCAATGTGCGATCTACCTGGCTTGTTCCCCAAAAAGCAACAGTAGCTACAGGGCGATCGGCGCCGCACAGGATGCGGTGAAACGCACGGGGGATCAGCCCGTGCCGCTACATCTTCGGAACGCTCCTACCAAGCTGATGAAAGATCTGGGCTATGGAAGTGATTACCGCTATAGCCATGATGGCGAAGGAAACTTCACGGAACAGGAATTCCTTCCGGAAAAGCTGAGTGGCACGGTGTTCTACGAACCCGGGGAGAACCCGAAGGAGCGTGAGCATGCGGCTTTGATCCGGCGCCTTTGGAAGGGTCGATACGTTTGAGAGGACCGACCTCAGTCCGCACGTTCCTGCTCCAGGAAGGTCTGGTGCAGGTCATAAATGATCCCCAGGCTTACTCCCAGCCCACCAATGCCCTGCTCGAACATCTGCCATAGCGCATCGGCCAGGATGTGCGTCACCTCGTTCTTTGTGAAGGACATTCCGAGAATGAACAGCAAAAGGAAAACGAAGAAACCGAACACTCCCCCCAGCATCGTGGTCTTCATGGGAAAGGCTCCCTTCAGTGAAATG
This sequence comes from Flavobacteriales bacterium, assembly GCA_024640205.1. GTDB lineage: Bacteria > Bacteroidota > Bacteroidia > Flavobacteriales_F > PHOS-HE28 > PHOS-HE28. Next base: position 2,963 of record JAHEFL010000051.1, read on the forward strand.
AACTCGAGTTCAATGGCCTTGTGGGCCGCCAGGGTGAGCAGTAGCCCGATCAGCAGGTAAACCACTGCGGCCAGCACCAGGTAGAGTGTCAATGGGACCTTCAGGTCCACAAGGTCCTGAAGGAACAAACCGTGCCACGCATAGGAAAGGGTATACATGAACACGGCGGATATCAGCCATGGTGCCAGTATGTACCTCCTCAGGAGCACGTTTTCGATTCGTTCGCAGGCAAGCAAGGTACGCAAGGTGGCACCTCCAGCGCCTGATCTTCAGCATGGACAGCGTACTTTGCCGGTCGGATGTCAAGTGCACGGGCAGTGAGCAGAATGGTCCTTTTGACCGGTTTGGTGATGCTTCATTCGGGCTGTCGCAAGGAGTCCCCGGAGGCTCGATGGGACGTGGATCTACTACTGCCATTGGTGACCACGACATTGACCATCCAGGACCTGGTAGCGGATAGCCTCATTATGACCGGCCCGGGTGGGGAGATCACCCTGCTCTATCGGAGCGAATTGTTCAATGTGGATCTGGATACCGTCCTGAACGCCCCTGACACAAGCTTCTTCTACAGCTTTGCCCTGCCTGTGCCAGGGCCATTGAACTTTGCCCCAGGTGCCAATTTCTATGGTGAGAACGATGTGAACCGTTTTGACCTTGATGACCTGGAGTTGCGCTATCTGGAGTTACGGGAAGGCGTGCTTGAGCTGGATCTGAGGAACCACCTTCCAAGTGCCGTGATCGGCACCTTTTCCCTGCCCGGCGCAAGCCTTGCGAACGGACCGGCCATCCTTACGCAATTCGTCGCCGCTGGCACGCAAAGCGATCCAGCGCTGGGTTCCGTACAGACCAGCCTGGCCGGTGCCATCTTCGACCTGCGTGGACCGGACTTCAATGATGTGAACACCTTGGCGACGGACATCAGCGCCCAGTTGGATCCCAATGGTAACGGTGCCACGTTGACCAACCTGGACAGCTTGATCGCTCGTGCGACTTATCGAGGGCTCGTTCCCCAATATGCGCGAGGCTATTTCGGGAACCGTATCGTGGAGGTCGAGGAAACCGAGAACGACCTGGACCTGTTCAACAACATCGTGGGAGGCACATTGGATCTGGACCAGGTGACCATGCGACTCAAGGTGATCAACGGTCTGGGCATGGATATCCAGGTCTTTCTGGATCACTTGTCCGCGATCAACAGCCGTACCGGGAACACCGTTGATCTGACCAACGTGATCCTTGACGGGCCGATCAATCTGGGAAGAGCCATCGACCTGGGCAACGGGTTCCAGGCAACAGAACTGCTTCGTGTACTGGATAATTCCAATAGCAACCTGGACCTGTTCCTTGAGAATCTGCCGGACAAGGTGAGCTACGCCATGGAACTCCGTTTGAACCCCTTGGGCGACATCAGCAACGGCAATGATTTCCTGTATTACGAGAGCGAGCTTCGGGCGGACCTGGAACTGGAGATACCGCTGCGTGTCATAGCCAACGACCTGACGCTGCGGACCACGGTCGTGCCCGATCTTCCGGGCAGTGCGGACGGCCATGGATTGCAGTCCGGCCGGCTCAGGATCTTCGCCACGAACGGATTCCCCTTTTCCGCTGAGTTGCAACTCGCCATTGTGGATAACGAGGATGAAGTGCTAAGCCTGATCCCTGTGGAAGGCATTGTATCCTCCGGGGTACTTGGGGCCAATGGCTTTGTGCAACTACCCGTGGATTCCCGGTCGACAGCCTCCCTTTCCGAGGACCAGGTGGATCTCCTATACAATGGCGGACGTTTCCGGATCGATGCGGTCTTTAATACAGCCGATCAAACCCAGCACTTGCAATTGCTGGATAGCTATGAACTGGACCTACAGGTGACCTTGGGAGCGAATTATATCGTGAACGAGGATGAGTAGATCCTTGTTGCTGTTGCTTCAGTTGGGCATTCTTTGTTCGTTACCAGCCCAGAATTATTACCTGCCATTGGACAGCTTGGTCGATAACGCCAGCGCATGGGAGAATCTGGTGGAGGCAGGTGCTTCGTTGGACTACAACGCCAATACGATCTACAACGAACTTACCTATGCCGTTTGGAGCGGTCAATTCCTGGATCGTGACCTTCGGCAACGAAGCCTGGATGCCATGAGGTCCCGCAACAGCGTTGGCTTCGACCAATCCTTCCACCTTTCCTGGACCGGCGCTTTGGGTCTTTGGGGACGGCATCACTGGCGCCCGCTGATCAAAGCCGCGCACCATGACATGATGGGAACCCGTTTCACCTCGGATGTTTTCGAACTGGCGTTCTTCGGCAACGCCGGCTTTGAAGGCGAACGCGCGGACCTCGGTCCATCGGCCCACTCCCATGTCCGTTACCAGTCACTGGGCGCTGGGATCCTGGATGATCGTAGTGGCTCTTTTGTACGACTGGACCTGTTGCTGGGTCAGTCCGTGGAACAAGCCGACATCCGTTGGGCCGGTATCTACACAGCGGAGGACGGTCGTGTGATCAGGGCCACCCTATTGGGCGAGTATCAGTTGAGTGATACCGCGGGCAGCGAATTCGGAAGGAACAATGGGATGGGTGTGTCGTTCTCCGGAAGATGGAACACGGTCTTGAAGGGGTTGGGGTCAACGACCCTTTCCATCGGACTCGAAGACTTTGGGCTCATCCGATGGAACGAGCATTCAGTGGCACTTTCAAAGGATACCGTGATCGAATTCCTCGGGTGGGATGTTGCGAATATCCTGGACCTCGATAACGTGCTCATCGGGGAGGACCAACTGATCGATACGCTGGGTTTGAGATACACCCCCGGTGCCTTCACCAGTTACGCTCCGCTCGTATTGACACTTTCCCTCGAAAAACAACTGGCTCCCGGTTGGCGCGGTGGCCTGGAGGTCATGCAGCGCTATCTTCCTGGCTTCATCCCACAAGTGACCGCGTTCGCAAGCCGCCGCCTGGGTACGCGGTCGCTGTTGGGAGCGAACTTGAGCTATGGAGGCTTCGGGGATCTGCGTTTGGGTTTGTCCGGCAGAATGCGTCTCGGCGATCGGGTTTGGATCCACCTTTCAACGCCGAACCTTCCCGGCTTTTTACTTGGCACCACCCGTGGATATGGGATGCAGGGTGGTCTGATGGTCGGATTTTAACCTTCCCCTCATGATCGAACCAGGAAACTCCCTTGGCCCATTGCCCGGACAGTTCCTGAACCATCGCGCATGAACTGGCTGATCCTTATTCTCGCCGGTCTCTTCGAAGTGGGATTCACGACCTGTCTCGGGAAAGCGCATAGTTCGAGTGGTACCACGTTGATCTGGTGGATGGGTGGTTTCGTACTATGCCTATTCCTCAGCATGGCACTTCTCTTCCATGCTTCACGGACCATACCCTTGGGCACTGCATATGCCGCATGGACCGGTATCGGGGCGATCGGAACGGTGCTCGTTGGCATACTGCTCTTCAATGAATCAACTGACCCTTGGCGCCTCTTCTTCATCTTCATGCTGGTCGTCTCGCTCGTGGGTCTGCGTATGGTGAGCAACTGAATCGATACGTATTCCAATAAATGAGCGTCAACCATTGAAGATCACCATCCTGGGTTCGGGAAAAGGCGATCCTGGAAACCAGCCTGCACTCCAGACAGTTGGGTTCATCCTAGGGAACTAAAGCACGGTCACTTCCGTCCTTCGGTTCAGCGCCCTACCCTCCTCGGTTCCATTGGTGGCTATCGGACGGGTTTCACCATACCCTTTAGCTGTGATCCGATCCGCATCAATGCCTTTGCCGATCAAATGGTCCCGTACGGCTTTGGCTCGCTGATCACTGAGCGTCAGGTTGGCCGCATCGCTGCCCACATCGTCCGTATGACCGCCCAGTTCGATCCGTAATTGTGGGTTGGAGCGCATCAAGGTCGTCAACTTCTCCAATTCAGCATTCGACCCCGGTAGCAAGTCGTAGCTGGCGGTATTGAAGAAAATGTTCCGAAGAGCGATCACACTTCCCTTGGTGATCGGGCTGAGGGGAACGTTAAGTGCGATGGGTGTCACAGCTGAACCCTCCCCGATGTCGTAGTTCTCCGAAAAGAAGAGATATCCTTCCGACCCAGCGTTCAGGGCGTAGGTATGGCCTGTTGGAAGGCAGACCAGGAACTCACCCGTTCGAGGATCGCTGAACGCGGAGGTAGCCAATGCCCCGGAAGAAACGTCAAAGAGTTCCACTTCAGCTTCCAAAGCTTCTCCTGTGGTCCGATCGGTGACCTTGCCACGGATATAGCTGACCGGTGCTGGACGGGCTTCCGGATACAATTCGAAATTGTACAGGTCCAGATCGCCCAACCCGCCTGGTCGGTCACTGGCGAAATAAGCCACGTTGCCAGCGGCATTCACCAGCAGGCTGTTCTCATCGGCCCCGGTGTTGATCGGATAGCCCAGGTTCAATGCAGGACCCCATGATCCATCGTCCTGCCTTCGGCTCATGTACATGTCCAGGCCGCCGAACCCCGGGTGCCCATTGCTGCTGAAGTACAACGTACGGCCATCCGGATGGATCTGCACGCTTTCTTCCTGATATGGGGTGTTCACGGAAGGTCCAAGCTTTTCCGGTTTGCTCCATGCCCCATCCGCACCGATGGAAGTGGCATGGATATCCATCTCCTTCACTCCATCCGCTGTTCGGATCCCCCGCACGAAATACAGCGTGCGACCATCGCTGGCCATGCTGGGCTGCGTTTCCCAATTCCTACTGTTCACCGGGGAACCCAAATTCTCCGGCGGACTCCATCGATCACCGACCCTACGGCTTATGAAGAGATCACAGTCACCCAGACCGCGTAGGTTTCCACCATATGAACCATCCGAAAGTGCGCATTTCGTGAAGATGATGAACCGTCCATCCGGGGTCAGGGTGCCTGCACCTTCATTGAATTGGTGGGTATTCACCGTGGGGACCGGCTGTGATACCATCCACTCTCCATCACCTCCGCGATGGCTTACGAGAAAATCCTCCTGCATTCCGTAGGGTGGTACATCCGGAGCGGTCACACGCCTTGTATAGATCAGCGTGGCATCGTCGGCCGTGATACACGGGAAATATTCGGGTTCGGAACTGTTTATCGCTGGTCCCAGGTTTTTTGGGTCAAAAGGCACCGGCTGCAGGATGGCACGCGCAGCAAAGGCACAATTATCCAGTCCCAATCGGGCCCTTGCTCTACGTTGGGGCTCCTGTTCCTTCTCCAGGTAGCCTGTATAATTCTTCGATGCAGCTTCATACTGGCCCGAACGGAATTCCAGATCGGCCAGATGCAATTGCGCTACCGGATGGAATCGCGGGGCGATGCTCAACACTTCACGATATCTGGCAATGGCCTGCTCGTCCTGCCCCATGCCCTCATACATCTCCGCCAGCATCAGCCGGGGTTCCACGAATCGGGGATCCGAATCCGAA
>JAHEFL010000052.1 GCA_024640205.1 Flavobacteriales bacterium
CTCCCTCACAACGCGTTCCAGATCTTTCGTGGCTCCAATATGCACGATCAGTGGATCGAAGCTTGGGCGATGTTTCACTTCAAAAATCTTCAGCACCGCATCCACATTGAAAACATCGGCCGCCAGACCATAGACCGTTTCCGTGGGGATGCCCACGACCTCACCTTTTCGCAGTAATTCGGCGGCCTTCGCTACGTCAACACCAACCAACGCGGTCATGGATGCAAAGGTGGTGAGGTCCGGACGATGCCTGGGCCTCCTCTCATTGCAATTACCTTCCGCAGCATGCGACGATGGTATGCCGACATTCGATCCTGGTTGCTGATCGTCCTTTTGATCCGATTGATCGGTATCACCTCCGCGCCTCTGGAGAACACGCATTCCTGGCGACAGGCGTTCACCAATATGGTGGCGCGGAACATGGCGGAAGGCCCCTTCGATCTGCTACACCCACGAACCGATCTTGCAGGTGAACGGATAGACATAGTCGCGAGTGAATTTCCCGGGTTCAATGCGCTCATTGCCATTGTGGCCCGTGTTCTCGGACCGGCCCATTGGTATGGAAGAATGATCGCACTTATCCTTTCCACGCTCGGAGTGTGGGGGTTTCATGCGCTTGTTAGAAGACGGTATGATGCTCATGTCGCGTTCAACGCCAGCTTCGTTCTTCTATGGTCCTCCTGGTTCCTTTATGGCAGAAAAGCGATGCCCGACACGATCAGCATTGCGCTTGTGCTCATCGCCCTGTATTTCGTGGACCGTGCACTCCATCGCAGAGATCCAAAATGGATCCTACTAGCGGTACCCCTTGCTGCCTTCGGTGGGCTATGCAAGATCCCCGCGATCGTCCTATTCGCAGCTTGGGGGCTCATGTTGGCCGAGCGATCGTTGCCCCTAAGATGGCGGGTCGGAGGACTGCTCGCATTGGTTCTCGCTACGACCCCGGTGATCTGGTGGTACTTCCATTGGCAACCTCACCTTCTCACGGAATATGGTAACCAGCTGTACTTCCCAGTGTCGCTCAGAGAAGGCTTCGTCGAACTCAAGCCCTATGGAGGCAAACTTTTGGAACGGTTCGCCTTTTCTGCGCTGCTAAGCCACGTCGCCTTCGGTTTTCTTCTGGTTGGCCTATGGCGGGTTCACCGAACACGCGATCTCAAGACCGCATTGCTGATCATTGGAATATTTTTTCCATTCGGCATTTTCCTACTGAAAACCGGCAGTGTTTTCCCGTTGCATGCTTATTACGTTCTCCCGATGGTACCGCTCATGGCATTACTCGTCGGCGTTGGTCTCGGATCTTTTCCAGCGGGACGATGGACGGTCCTGGCGTTAACCTTGATCGCCATTGAAGGCATGGGGATCCGGTGGAACGACCTGAACGGCACGAACGATCGGGTCCACCTGCTGCGTGCCGAAGAATTAGCCGACAGATTTTCCGAACGGAACGACCTGGTCGCTTGCACAGGAGGAATTGATCCCAGAACGATGTATTTCCTGCACCGCCATGGATGGAGTCTCGGCCCGTCCGACATGGGGTCTGCTACCGTCATGGACAGTTTACGGTCTCTCGGATTGAAGCTGATCTGCGTGGATCGTCACACCATGAACGAACCGCTGCCGTTCAACCTCCTATACGAAGACCTCGACTGGCGGATCTACGAACCCATTGACCGGATCTCGGATGGTGCGTTGAATGCCGCGACCGTACATTCTATTCCTTGACGAAACGGCCTGTGCGCACGCGGTCCCGGGATGTACCGCAAAGGGTGTACGCTCCGGCAGGTAACCCGTGGAGGTTCATCCGCGCGGTTCCTCCGATCATTTCCATGGGCTGCTCGTGGACGATCCGGCCCTCAAGATCGATCACTTGGATGTGCTGCAGCATCATCCCATCAGAAGCGAGGACCGTCATCTGATCAACCACCGGGTTCGGGGTGATGACCAGGCCATGCTCCACGCCGGGATCGATCGACCATATCCCTGTACTCCCATCCACGTTCAGCGTGAAGTCCTGGAAATTGCCATACTCGAACTGCCCACATGGACCGTACCCGTTCATGTTCGTGGAGCTGAATCCATCGGAACCCCAGGCCCCGATCACGCGCATCCGGTAATCGCCCGTGGGTGTGCCCGGTGGCACCGTGATGGAGAAGTTGTACGTATAGCTCGGGGCTCCACCGACATAGGAATAGTAAAGATTCTCCGACTCCTCGAAGGTCATGCTCTGATCCAGGTCCACCCATACAGCGCAACCGCACCATACCCCATTCGTAACGGTCATAGGCGTGCTGATACCTGCCCCGATATAAGTGCTCTGAGCAGTGTAGTCGGATACCGTGCATGCCGAGCCATCGGGTGTCCAGTTGATATCACCAAGCATGATGGCTTGATTGTTCCAATTGAAACAGCCGTTCGCGAAGGTTGGCGAACAGTACGACTGGCCATGTGCCAAAGGGAAGGCCGTGATCAAAGAAAGGAGGGCTACGTAACGATGATCCATGGGATGTGGGGTTCAGGAGTAGAACAGAAGACCCCTGGATGGGGATAGAACAAGTTTACGGAACCCCATGCAAGGATGATCACGTCGTGGTGGATGGCCACAAGCCATCAGCATACCGCCTGTCATTCGCCAATCGGGGCACCTTGCTTTGAGCATCATTCATACCGCGATCCTTCATCCAGGCGGCGAACGCACCCTGCGAAAGTGGTCTAATAAGCAGTGTGCGTATGACCCGTCCGGTGATCAGGTCCTTGTAGTACGGGTTGCGATCCTGGAGAGCACGGTCCACTTCCTCTGCAAAGCGACCAAGGTCGGCCGGGGGCTTTGCGAATTCGATGAACCATTCATGATAGGGCAAACCTTCCGTGGGTGCGATCCTGGGTGCCACGGTGAATTCAACCACTTCGCAGGGCATCCGCTTCACGGCATCCCTGAGCGCTCCTTCCACTTCCTCCGCGATCACATGCTCGCCGAACGCACTTGTGAAGTGCTTCGTTCGTCCCGTGACAACGACCCGGGGTGGTGTAAGTGAGGTGAAACGGATGGTGTCCCCGATCTCATAACCCCAAAGCCCGGCGTTGGTGTACAGGACCAACGCATACTGCACACCAAGTTCGACATCGGCTATGGAAAGCACCTTGGGAGTTCCTTTGCCCGCACGCTGTGAAACAGGTATGAACCCGAAGTAGATGCCATTATCCAGCACCAGAAGAAGACCATCTTCGTGATCCTTGTCCTGGTATGCGATGAACCCTTCGCTTGCCGGGAACAGCTCAATACTGGGAACAGGGCCACCGATAAGAGTCTCCATCCTGTTCTGATAGGGAGCGTAGTTGACACCCCCATACACGAAAAGCGAAAAATCCGGAAAGATCTCCCGGACCGTATTCCTTCCGGTGCGTGTCAGAAGTCGCTCGAAATACATCTGGACCCAGGCCGGTATGCCGCTTATCAAACGCATATCCGCGTGCATGGTCTCCTCCACGATCGCCTCCACTTTCGTTTCCCAATCCGGGATGCTGTTCGTATTGAAGCTTGGCATCCGATTCTTTAGCAGATAGCTTGGTACATGGTTGGCCACGATCCCGCTCAATCGCCCGGAAGGGATGGGGCCCGTGCGATCGAGCACCGGACTACCTTGAAGGAAGATCATCCGGCCATCGACGAATTCGGTCCGGCCACTATGGGCGATATAGGCCAGTAGCGCCCGCCTCGCACTGGTGATATGGTTCGGCAATGATTCCCTGGTGATAGGGATATACTTGGCCCCGCTGGTCGTACCACTCGTTTTACACAGATAGATGGGCAAGCCCGGCCACATCACGTCCCGCTCCCCGTTCAAGATGCGGTCGAAATACGGCTTCAACCCTTCATAATCGCGCAATGGGATCGCTTGTATCAAGGAGGTGTGATCATCCACCTGCTCGAACCGATGCTCCATTCCGAAGGTCGTTCCCCGACCCTGCCTGATCAATTGATCCAGCACATTCTTCTGGGTGGCTTCCGGATCCATGGCGCGCCGCATGACCCGATCCGTAACGGACCGTGCGAGCGGCTTGGCGATGATGCTCTTAATGGACATGGATCAGCCCTTCCTGTTCATTCTGTATAAAGCCCCTGTGCCTTTGCGCCGATGCGCCCTCCGCTGTACAAGAGCCCGTTGCTCATTGAAAGACCATGTACGCCTGGGGGTCCACCGGTTCCCCGCTCAGCCACAATTCGAAGTGGAGATGTGGCCCCGACGTAAGCTCGCCACTGTTTCCAACAATGGCTACGGCCTCGCCAGCCTTCACCCTGTCGCCTACGTTCTTCAACAGGACGCTGTTGTGCTTGTACACGCTCACCAGGTCGTTCCGATGCTGTATCTGAAGCACATGGCCTGCATCCGTGGTCCAACTGGAAAGGACCACGGTCCCGTCCAGGCAAGCTTTAACCGCTGCATCCGCTCCGGTCACGATATCAATTCCGAAATGGCCCTCGCTCCGATCGAATGTAGTTGTGATCATGCCCCGCAGTGGAGGAAAGAAATAGATCCCCGCCAGTTCCTTCCGGTCGTTGGTCATCCGATCCTCCACCAGATCGTAGGCTCCTTCCTTATCCACCCGGGCGCGCATCAAACTGTCCGATCGACCTGGAGCAAGGTCCGAGGGTGCGGGTTTCGTTCCCAGTGGAACGAACAGGGTGGAACTATCCGCCGGCAGATCACCACGAAGCACGTTGCGCAGATTCTCGATGTAGAGGTCCCTTATCCCGAGCTGGTGTTCCAACGAATCCGCCTTGATCGCACTGCGGTAGGCGTTCACCTTGGTCTCCTGGTCGGAGTATCCGGGGATATACTGTTTCAGGGGCGTGTACACGATCAGCGCCGTTATCATCGCCCCATAGATCGTCACGGCAGCGATGGTCAGAAGAAGTACGTTCAACCGGGATAGCCTGATACTGAAACGCTCCTCGAAGGTCCTGTCATCAATAAGCACAAGCCGGTACTTGCTCCGCAACTTGCGAAGCAATCTCCGTTTCCGGGCCTTATCCGTGGCACTCCCCGCGCGCGACCTCTGGCTTGCCATAGCGCACAAATATCGAGCTTACCTTATTGGCTGTATCCCGCCGGGACCCGCAAGCGACCACCGTGGCGATCGCTGGCACGTGATGGCCTCGTACCTCGGGATGAAATATCTTCGCCCGTTCGCAGTTATCCCTGCCAGAACGGTGCGCGCTCGCCACACATACAGTCCCCTCGCCTGGTCCATTATCCTGGTCGTCCTGCTCGGTACGGGCTGCTCGCAGGAAAAGGACGCCTTTCTGAACCGGACCTACCACCGGTTGACATCCCGTGATAACGGCTGGTTCAACGCCAATGAGAAGTTGAAGGAAGTGGTCACCGGGATCGAGGACAACCACATCGACGACTTTGACGAGGTACTGCCTTTGTTCATCTATGGCAGCGAAGGTGAGGCGCGGAACGCCATTCCCGAGTTGGAGAAATGCATCGAGAAATGTTCCCTGGTGATCGAGCGTCACAGTATGGACATCAAGGGGGAGGAGAAGAACACCTGGATGGATGACGCTTGGTTCGTGATCGCCAAAAGCAACTTTTATAAGCGCAATTATTACGAGGCTGAGCGTGGGTTCAGCTACATCAGCCGCCGTTTCAAGGGACAGAACCGGCAACACGAAAGCATGGTCTGGCTGGCACGAACGGCCATCGAACTGGAGCAGTTCGCGAAGGCGCAAAGCGCTTTGGACAATGTGCGCGGAGAGAAGGTGCTACCCAAGAAATTCGACCACGCGGAGTTGAGCGCCGTACAGGCCGAACTGGATCTCAAAAGAGGAAAGGTGGATGACGCCATCATTCACCTGGAGCATGCGGTCTCCATCGTCAAGCGGAAACGTGAACGGGTGCGGTGGGCTTTCATTCTTGCCCAGTTGTACGAAATGAAAGGGCACGAGGAGAAGGCGATCAAGCAATACGCGGCCGTGGTGAAGATGGGGCCTCCGTACGAGCTTGCCTTCCACGCACAGATCAATCAAGCCCTGGCATTCAGCAAGGGCAGCACCAAGGTCCTGCGCCAGAAGTTGAACCGGATGCTGCGCGATGATAAGCATGTGGATCATTTCGATATGATCCACTACGCGCTGGCCGACCTGGACCTGAAGGACAGGGACAAACCTGCTGCCATCGCGAACCTGGAAACCAGTGCCCAGGTCAGTACCACGGATACCAGGCAAAAGGCCAAATCTTGGATGAAGCTCGCGGACCTCTATTTCGACGACCGGATCTATGCCAGCGCACAGGCGTATTACGACAGTACCCGCACCCTCTTGCCGGAGGAGCACATCCGGTTCGCAGAGGTCGTGACCCGTGCTGAAGTGCTTGGCGAACTGGTGGAGCAACTCGCGATCATCGAGTTGGAGGATAGCTTGCAGGAACTGAGCGGTCTCGATGAAAAGGAGCTTGAGAAGCGCATTCGTGGAATGATCCGTGATAAGGAGCGCGAAGAAGCGGAAAAGGAGCAACGTGAAGCGGAAGCACGTGCCTTGGCCGAAGCCGATCCCGAGGCGCGCCCTTCCAGTCCGGCACCAAGAAGCGGGGGCAGCGGAAATTGGTATTTCTATGACCCCCAACAAGTATCACGCGGAACAACGGATTTCCGGAAGCGCTGGGGCACCAGAAAGAACGAGGATGACTGGCGCAGGAAGGACAAGAGCGGCAGTGCCTTGGCCGAAAGCGTGGAGGAGGAGGGCATGGAAATGCTCGAGGAGGCGATCCGCGACAAGGAAAAGGGGGGTGAGGAATGGCGGGAACTTTCCTTCTATACCAAGGACATTCCGAAGGATGACTCGGCGATCGAAGCAAGCAATGCACGCATTTGCAATGCCCTGTACATATGCGGCATGATCTACAAGGAGCAGTTGAAGGACACCGATAATGCGATCGAGAGTTTCGAGAACCTGAACAGCCGCTTCGACGAATGCAAATACACGCCGGAGAGTTTCTATCAACTCTACCGGATCTATCTGGAGAAGGAGCAGGTGGAGAACTACTTCGCCATGGATGGCATGGGCTCGGATTATTATGCGAACATCATCCTGGATCGCTATCCGGACTCGGAGTTCGCACGGCTCGTCCGCGACCCGAACATCCTGCAGGCTGATGAGGCTCGCCGACTGGTGGAGGAAGCAGCATACAAGGAGGTCTACGATCGTTATCGGAGCTATATGTACAGCTCGGTGATCTCCTCCTGTAACAGGGTGATCAATGATGAGCCCAGGAACCACTACCAGGCGAAATACCACATGCTCAGGGCGATGGCCATAGGAGGGCTTCGCGATGGCTCCGGATTCCGCAATGCCCTGGTCGAGATCACGACCAAATTCCCGGGGACCGATGAGGCCAAGGCGGCTTCGGAATTGCTTGCCACATTGGGTGCAGGTGAAAGCAGTTCATCCTCCGGCACTCCCGACCCACCAAGCAGCCCTTTCAAAAAGGAGCAAGGGAAGCACTACTTCGCATTGATCGTCACGAACAGCGGCAACGACATGACGACCATCAAAGCCCGGTTGGCTGATTTCAATTTCAGCTTCTTTGGACAAGCCGGCATGGAATTCACCAATAATTTCCTGGACCCCGAACACCAGATCATACTGGCCAGTTTCTTCACCTCCAAGGTCAAGGCCATGGAGTTCTATGACCTGTTCGTGAATGATGCAGCCACGTTGGCCGGTATCAACGACCAAGGGTTCCCGGCCTTTGCGATCAGCCCTGCCAACTACACGGAATTGTTCAAGAACAAGGATGTGGAAGGATACTCCTCGTTCTTTTCGGCGAATTATCTCCAAGGCCAATAAAGCCTGGGGGGCTGATACGGGCACTGAACGCCGGTTGAAGTAGCATCCGGTCAAAGGATACCCTATCTTACGATACTCCGAGATCGTATTGATGCGCTATCCTATCATTAGCATATCACTATTGTTTCTTTCACATGAGCCTCTCAAGGCTCAATTCATTACGTCCAATGAAATCCTTGGCGAATTGATGTACAATGACGGAGGCACTGAAACGGGCAAAGCAATTAGCATTTATGATATAGACCACAACGGTTGGGATGATATTACGATTTCCAGAGGGGATCAAGATCCGCTCGTACTGTTGAACGATAATGGCGTATTGAATCCCGCGCCCTTCAACTTTCCAAATGATCCTGCTGGCTTCGTCAACATGCTTCTTTGGGCTGATATTGATAACGATGGTGATGCGGACCTTCTTGTGTCGAGAGCCTACGCACCGATCCAATTGTGGCGGAATAATGGAAATTGGCAATTCGAGAATATTGCTTCGACCTCAGGACTCGAACAATCAATTTTCGATCATAAGGGTGCTGCATTCTG
>JAHEFL010000460.1 GCA_024640205.1 Flavobacteriales bacterium
CACTGGGTTGTCCGGCTGGAATGATCACCGTATGCGGGGTCAAGGGACCGGGGGCCGCACCGATGAGCGGATAATCGCTTCCGTTCGTAGCGGTGCCACCCAGGTAGAAGGTCACCGGTAGTGGAAGGGCCCCTGCCACAGCGCGGGTGAAACGGACGGTGCCCGGATTACATCCTTCCACGGCGTAGGGTAGTCCGTTGGAAGTGAAGGCGCTCATGGTCACACCATTGCTACGGATCGGCTCAATGAAGAGACCACTGTCGAACAGCCGGTCCGATACATCGGCCACCACAAGCTTCATTTTGTATGTGGCACAGGGCGAAACAGCGCTCTTGGCTGAAAGTTGGCGGGTGAGTCCGTCGTATTGGATCTGGGAGTTTCCGGTGTTGTCGTGGAAGTATGCCGTATTGGTCCCGGCGTTCACGGTGTTGATCATCACCGATTCGTTGGTGACGGGTACCAGCGCCAGGTTGCGTTCGCCGCCGAGCCCGGGATCACCGGTGATGCCGGGGCCGCTGATGAATATGCCGAAAACGTCACTGTACTGTGAACCGACCCATTCCGCGTATTCCTCGCTGGCGAAGGTGTAGTTGAAGCGGACCGTGTCCCCGGAAGGGATCAGGTCGAACTCCAGGTGACAGGCATCGTGCGTGGTCCTGCCGGTCATGGTGTTCAGCAAGGTGCTTCCCGCGGTGAATTGTTCGAAGGAGGTGTTCTCCAGCACGTTCGGTCCCAAAGCGTTCGAGATGGTCCCGGTGGTCAGCAGCACACCGTTCGGTGTATTGAGCAAGCTCCCGGAATAGCTGAACGTGCCGTGTCCGTCGGTGTGACAGTTCAGGACCGGGTTGGCCACCTGCACACCGGGGCCTGTGATGGCCTGCACCAATTGCTGAAGGTCACTTTGTTGGTTCACGACCAACTGGGCCTTCACGCTAATGCCCAGGACGAGCAAGGCGCCGAGGAAGATGTTCCTCAACGCACTACCTGGCATACGATCTCGTTCCTCGTTCATGGTAGCTCGTTCAGCGCAAGCGGGCTTGGGCGCATTGCTCTTCCGCTTCGGCAATGCTTAGGTTCAGTTCCGTGATGTCCGAATTCCGGCTACGGTGCCGGAGCATCGGCATGGCACGATCCCGCAATGTGTTTGCTGTGGCGGTGGAGTTGGTGCTCTCGAATACGAGTATGCCGGCCGGTACGCAAGCGAAGAGGATCCGTGCTTCCTTGGAGTGTTCCAGTTGCCGGGTGATGTCGTCCCGGGTCTCAGGGGTCAGGTTTTTAACGTGGACGGTCATGGTGTGACCGCTCTGTGCGAAAAGGTCCATTGAGCCGCCCAGCAAGGCCACCAAGGCCATGACCAGGATGCGATGTCGCTGTATCATGTTCATGTTTCCGGGCATCCGCCTTCCATGGACACACATCGATAGGTGCGTTCCAAGGAGGGAGGATCCGGCAGCTTATACCCACGCAGGCCTGGAAAGGTTCCGGATGCGGAGGATGATCCGCCTGTTACAACCCACGAAGGGCAGGGCCGCGTCGATGAACGATGATCAAGGGCAGGCGTCCCAAGGGGTCAGGGCAATTGGTCTTGCACACCTTGAGGGCGCACTTTATGAAAACCAATTCACCACGGATGCACACAGATATACACGGATAGACCCATGGCCAAGTTCCACGCTGGCACTTATCCGTGTTCCTCGGTGTACATCCGTGGTTTATTCATTTGGATCGATGCGCCGAGAGGCGCTTAGGAGTAGACACTAAGGTCTCCCATACGTCCGTGGAATACTACGGAGCTGTATTCCGTGCCAGGAGCACGGCGTGCAGCGCGATCCCGGCGGCAACGCTCACGTTCAGGGAACCGATCTTACCGGCCATGGGGATGCGTACGAGTTCATCGGCCATCCTTAGCACGCTCTCCGATACGCCTTCATCCTCGGCGCCCATCACCAGTACCAAGGGTCCGGACAGATCCACACTATCCAGGGTCCCTGCCGCTTTCTCCGTGAGCGCTACGATGCGGAGCCCATGCGAGCGCGCTGTTCCCAGTCCATCCTTCAGTCGGTCCACGCGGCATACCGGACGGCGCATCAAGGCACCGGCGGAACTCTTCACCGCATCGGGTCCAAGGCGTGCGGTCCCTGTTTTCGGCACCAACAGAGCATGCGCCCCGAAACATTCCGCACTGCGCGCAATAGCGCCCATGTTGCGCACGTCGGTCACGCCGTCCAGGGCCATGATGAGCGGTGTTTCACCGCGCTCGTAGGCCATCGTGATCACCTCGTCCAGGTCCTGTTGTTCCACCTCGCTCAGGAAGGCGATCACTCCTTGATGCTCGGTACGCGAGAGGCGGTCCAACTTTTCCATGGGGACGGACTGGCAGGGGATGCCCCGCTCACGCGCCAGTTCCCTGATCCCGCGGATGCCCTCTCCACCGGCTT
>JAHEFL010000461.1 GCA_024640205.1 Flavobacteriales bacterium
GCGGTGGCACGCCAATTTCCCTGAATGTCTGTTCGGTCCCCATTGCTAGGAGACAATAAGACGAGAATGAAAGATCCATCCTCCGAAAGGTGCATTTTGCCGGTCGCACTTCCATCAGCCCTGGGTTCGCCGATATATCCGCCCTGTACACCAAGGGTCCTTTCCTTTATATCGGATTCAGAAGATCTAGTCTCCGATCGGGCAGCTTGATCAAGGTCAGTGGTGGTTTCTTCTTCTTGAGCGTTACATCCTGCAACAAGTATGGACAAAGCCAGAACGTTGGAGAGTGGACCTTTCATGAGGTTGATCATTAGTGCGGCAAAGATGGGATGGTCGGTGCGAGTACCAAAGAGGTCACGAAAAGCCTACCTTTGCCGGCCTTTTGACGGACCCTCAAAATTACTGCGCCATTGTGGCGCGACAGCTTCATGACTGAATTACGGAACATCGCCATCATTGCCCACGTCGATCATGGAAAAACGACGTTGGTGGATCGGATCCTGCACCAATGCCAGCTGTTCCGTACCAACGAGGAGGTCGCTGACCTCTTGTTGGATAACAATGACCTCGAGCGCGAGCGGGGCATCACCATCCTGAGCAAGAATGTGAGCGTTCGTTACAAGGGCGTGAAGATCAATATCATCGACACCCCTGGCCACAGCGATTTCGGAGGTGAGGTGGAACGCGTGCTGAATATGGCCGATGGGGTGATACTCCTCGTGGATGCATTCGAGGGTCCCATGCCCCAGACGCGTTTCGTGCTGGGCAAGGCGATCGAGCTCGGTCTCAAACCCGTCGTCGTGATCAACAAGGTGGACAAACCGAACTGTACTCCCGAGGAGGTCCATGAGGCGGTGTTCGACCTGATGTTCGCCTTGGATGCCACCGAGGAGCAACTGGATTTTCCCGCGGTATACGGAAGCAGTAAGCAGGGCTGGATGGGACCGGATTGGAAGACCCCGACCGAGGATGTGAGCCATCTGCTTGATGTCATCGTGGAGCACGTGCCAGCACCAAAGAAAGTGGAGGGTACGCTGCAGATGAGGATCACATCCCTGGATTACAGCAGTTTTCAAGGAAGGATCGCAGTGGGCCGCGTAACTCGTGGTTCGATCAAGCCAGGACAGCAAGTTGCGCTGGTAAAGAACGAAGGGGGCTTGTTGAAAGGCCAGGTGAAGGAGTTGATGGTGTTCGAAGGACTGGGCAAGGAGAAGAAGAAGGAACCGGTGGGATGCGGTGAGATCGTTGCCGTCATGGGCCTTGAGAATTTTGATATCGGTGACAC
Source organism: Flavobacteriales bacterium (assembly GCA_024640205.1). Taxonomy (GTDB): domain Bacteria; phylum Bacteroidota; class Bacteroidia; order Flavobacteriales_F; family PHOS-HE28; genus PHOS-HE28. Next base: position 1,286 of record JAHEFL010000461.1, read on the forward strand.
CATAGCCGACATCGAGAATCCTGAAGGCCTGCCGAAGTTCAAGGTGGATGAACCGACGATGAGCATGCTGTTCACCATCAACAATTCACCATTCTTTGGTAAGGAAGGCCAGTTCGTCACCAGCCGCCATGTCCGGGACAGGTTGTTCAAGGAGATCGAGAAGAACCTGGCCATGCGTCTTCAGGAGACCGACAGCCCGGATAGGCTGCTGGTTTTCGGCCGGGGGATCCTGCATTTGAGCATCTTGGTGGAGACCATGCGTCGGGAGGGCTATGAATTCCAACTGGGTCAGCCCCAGGTATTGTACAAGGAGGTTGATGGGGAGCGCAATGAGCCCATTGAAATGCTCACTGTCCAGGTGCCCGACCAGTTCAGCAGCCGGGTCATCGACCATGTGACAAGGCGGAAGGGAGAGATCCTGAACATTGAACAGAAAAGCGACCGTACCGTGTTGGAGTTCAGCATCCCGGCACGCGGGATCATCGGTTTGCGGAACGCGCTGCTTACAGCAACTGAGGGAGAGGCGATCATCGCGCATCGGTTCAAAGGTTATGAGGCCTTCAAAGGGCAGATCCAGACACCGCGACCAGGCTGTATCGTAAGCGGGGAGCAAGGTGCCGTGGTCGCCTACGCGATCGACAAGTTGCAGGACCGGGGCAAGTTCTTCGTGGATCCCGGAGATGAGATCTACGTGGGCCAGGTGATAGGCGAGAGTCCCAAACCCGGAGAGGAACTGGTGGTGAACGTGGTCCGGACCAAGAAGCTCACGAACATGCGCGCGAGCGGTACCGACGAGAAGCTCAATATTGCGCCTGCGGTGAAGTTCAGCCTGGAGGAGTGCATGGAGTACATCGCGGACGACGAGTACCTGGAAGTGACACCAAAGAGTTTGCGGATACGCAAGGTGCTCCTGGATGAGAACGAGCGGAAGCGTGCGGCGAAGAAGTTGCAGGAAGCGTAACAGCGCTCAGCGCGTCACGATCACCACGCACGGGCGACCATTACCGATCTGAAGCGCATAGGCACCGGCCAGCAATTGATCCAGTGAGACCTCGGTTCGGGTGGAGGTCATCGTACCGTGGATCACGATCCGTCCTTGGGCATCAGACAACGCATAGGTTTTAGGTAGGTCACCTTTCCATTGAATG
>JAHEFL010000462.1 GCA_024640205.1 Flavobacteriales bacterium
CAGAACCGGACGAATCGAGCAGCCTTCACCGACGCATCGATATCCAGCACACCGGCGAGCACTGCTGGTTGGTTGGCGACGCAACCAACGGGGCGACCGGCCACGCGGGCAAATCCGACCACCATGTTACGTGCATGGTCCGCATGCACCTCCATACTGCTTTCCGGGTCGATTACGGCATTGAGCACTTCCCGGATATCATAGGGCTGGTTCGGATTGTCAGGGATGATCGTATCCAGAGCTGGACGCGATTCGTCCCCCAAGTTCCAGGAAATGACAGGCGGCTCCTCCTCGCAATTCCCTGGGATGTACCCGATCAAGCGTCTCAGGTCCCGCAAGGCATCCAATTCGTTCGACGCCGTGAAATGGGCGACCCCGCTTTTACTCGCATGAGTGGATGCGCCCCCTAGCTCCTCGCTGCTCACTTCCTCATGGGTAACGGTCTTCACTACGTTCGGTCCGGTCACGAACATGTAGCTGGTACCTTCCGTCATCAGCACGAAGTCGGTCAACGCCGGGCTGTATACCGCACCGCCTGCGCATGGTCCCAGGATCGCGCTGATCTGGGGGATCACTCCGCTGGCACGCACGTTCCGGTAGAATATGTCGGCATATCCCGCCAGGCTCACCACCCCTTCCTGAATGCGCGCACCGCCGCTGTCATTGAGCCCGACCAAGGGGGCACCGCTACGCATGGCCAGGTCCATTATCCGGCAGATCTTCTGTGCGTGAGCCTCGGCGAGCGAGCCTCCCAGAACCGTGAAATCCTGTGAAAAGACATAGACCAATCGACCGTCGATCGTTCCATATCCCGTCACGACACCATCTCCAAGGTACCTGTGTTCATCCAGTCCGAAGTTTGAACTGCGGTGCGTCACCAACTGGCCGATCTCCTGGAAGGAACCTTCGTCGAGCAACAGGTTGATCCGTTCCCTTGCTGTAAGCTTCCCCTTCTTATGCTGCGCGTCGATCCGATCGGTGCCTCCACCTTTCATTGCTTCTGCGATGCGGGCATCAAGGGTTTCGAAATGTTCGTTCATGGTCATTCGCTATAACCCCGCGAGGGGGCGCCAAAGTTAGACCCCGGCGTCGAGGGCCTTACTTCCTTACTTTCGGTCGGCATGCCATGGCGTTTCGCTGACCTCCCTGTACGTACCAAGTTCCTGGTCACCTTGGGCATTCCCGTTATCGGGATGGTCCTTTTGATCGGAAAACAGGTGGACTCCAGCGTGAAGAAGAACAAGGTCTACACGTACATCAAGGAGAGCTCCAGGAACATAGGTCTGTACAGCAATGTGATCCATGAACTTCAGAAGGAAAGTGCCTACGCCGTGAGTTATGTGACCGGCTTGCAGGAAATGCCGATCGCACTGCAGCTACAATTCGAGCGGACGGATGCGAGCATCGCTTCCTTACAGGACCCCGCGTTCAATGAACCTCTTCCTTTGGAAGGTGATCGCACCTTCGATGGTCTGGACGTAATGCGTCAGCGGATCCTTGGTAGCGAATTGAAGCCGATGTCCGTGCTGAATGGATACCGACGCATGGACCAGCGCATGCTGGATGAATTGAACCGTTCCGGACGCCTGGCATTGGACCCCTTTACCAAGGATCTGCTGTACGCCCACTTAAGGCTCCTCCATGCCAAGGAAGCCCTAAGTGTAGTGCGGAACTTGCTGGCCATCGGCTATTTGGACGATGGGTTGGATGACAAGGAAATGGCGGAATTAAGTGAACAGGTAGCTCATTACGAAAGCAACATGCTCTTGTTCGAACGGGATGCCGTGAACGAAGTTCTCAGCTCTCATCGCCAGGTGTTCCAAGGGGCCGATGTGAATTTCATGCGGTCCATAATTGGATCGGTCAAGGAACGGCAGCGTGTGGATGGGGTGAACATGGAGGACCAACAATGGTGGGAATTAAGCATGGGTGCCCTGGAGAAACTGAAGCAGGTGGAGGACCGTTCCTTGACCTTCATTGAAGAGGCCACCGCAGGCAACTCACGCGATGCCCGCATCAGGCTGACCATCGCATTGATAGCACCGTTCCTTGTGGTCGGGACGGTGGCAGTGATGGGTGTGGTCATCATGCGTGGCGTTCGGAATACAGTGAACGAAGTGACGCGAGCTGCGCAGGCATTATCCGTTGGGGATATCAGTGCTGCAGTACCGGTGAACGCCCAGGACGAGATCGGTCAGATGGCCATGTCCTTCAACACCATGATCGATAACATCCGTTCCCTGGCCAGTAGCGCGGAAGCGATAGGTAAGGGCAATTATGATACGCCGGTGACGGTCCGTGCAAGCAAGGATGTCCTGGGTCTGGCGCTGGCCAGGATGAAGGAGAACCTGAAGGCGGCCCGCATCCGTGATGACGAACAGACCCTTGCTCTCCATGCCGAGAAGGAGAAGCTTGAGCTGGCT
>JAHEFL010000463.1 GCA_024640205.1 Flavobacteriales bacterium
TCAGGTCCACCGAAGCTCTCGGAGCCAACGCCGGGTCCTTGGTGATCACGTTCACGATGCCGCCCATGGCCTCGGATCCATAGAGGGACGACCCCGGGCCTTTCACCACCTCCACGCGCTCCACCAGGGAAATGGGGATGCCGCTCAGTCCGTAGACCGTGCTGAGGCCGCTGACGATGGGCATGCCGTCGATCAAGATCATGGTATAGGGACCTTCCATGCCATTGATATGGATGTCGCCCGTATTGCACACGCTGCAGTTGATCTGGGGGCGCACCCCGTTCACCATGCCGACGGCATCGAACAAGGCAGGGGCCGGATCGCGACGGAACAAGGCCGGGGTGATGACCTCCACAGGCACTGGGCTGCTGCTCCGCGACACTTCGCGCATCGTTCCGGTGATGACCACCTCGTTCAACTGGGCAGCCTGGGGCGCCAGGATCAAGGCACCCAGATCGAGGTGTTCCTCGGGCTTCAATTCCACGGTCCGATGCAGCTCCGAATAGCCCAGGGAGGAGATGCTCAGACGGTGCTTTCCGGCCGCCAATCCATCGATCCGGAAGCGCCCGGAAGCGTCCGTGGAGCCTCCTTTCCCCTGCTCGCCCACCGCCACATTGACATACGGTAACGGCCCGTTCGCGTCCCTTACAAGCCCCGAAAGGCTTGCGGACTGGCTTTTCACCACGATGGCAAGCGCCATCCATAGTATGCTGATCATCAAGCGGAACATCATGACTGCATCAAGCGACGGTGAAATTAGGCAAATATTTAGTCTCGCCTAATTATTTCGTTATGTTTGCCAAACAATCACCGGAAATGCCCAGCTATTCACGGTCCGAGGAGAATTACCTCAAAGCAATCTTCACGATCTGTGAAAAGGCCGCGAAAGGTGCCAGTACGACAGCCATTGCCCAGCGGCTGGAGACGCGCTCCTCCTCGGTCACGGAGATGGTGAAGCGGCTCAGCGAAAAGGGGCTGGTGGACCACCGACCGTACTACGGCGTGAAGCTCACCGACACGGGTCGCCAGGTGGCCATCACCATCATCCGGCGCCATCGTTTGTGGGAGAGTTTCCTGGTGACCTACTTGAATTTCAAATGGGATGAGGTCCATGAGCTGGCGGAACAGTTGGAACACGTTCGCTCGAATGAACTGACGGACCGCCTGGACCGCTTCATGGATCATCCGAAGTTCGATCCGCACGGCGACCCCATCCCCGATCCCCAGGGTCACTTCATGGACATGGCCGGTGCCGTGCCCCTGAGCGAAGTGGGCAAGGACACCCTGGTACACATCGTCGGGGTGAAGGACTCCTCCCCCTCCTTCCTGCGGCTATTGGATGGATTGGGCCTGAAAATGGGTTCCCAGATCACCGTGAACCGACGCTTTGATTTCGACAATTCCCTGGAAGTAAGCAGCCGTTTCCGCAATGGCCTGCTGATGAATGAGCGTGTCTGTGAAAACCTGATCGTAAAACCTCTTTAGGCGCATGGGAACAATCATCGAATTCTTCGAAGGGATAGACCCGGTCTGGGGTGCGTTGATCGCCACGATGTTCACCTGGGGCGTCACCGCGTTGGGTGCGGCGGTGGTGTTCTTCTTCAAGACCCTGGAGCGCCGCTGGCTGGACGCCATGCTGGGCTTCACCGGTGGCGTGATGGTGGCGGCCAGCTTCTGGAGCCTGCTGGCGCCGAGCATCGAGATGAGCGCCCGCATGGGCATGATCGAATGGCTGCCGCCCGCGATCGGCTTCGCCATGGGCGCGCTGTTCCTCTTCGTGCTGGACAAATACGTACCGCACCTGCACATCAATTTCGACCCGAGCGCCCAGGAGGGCATGAAGACCGAATGGCGCAGCACCACCCTGCTCATCCTCGCCATCACCCTGCACAACATCCCGGAAGGATTGGCCGTGGGCGTACTCTTTGGTGGCGTGGCCGCAGGTATCCCCGAAGCCACCATCGGCGGGGCCGTGGCGCTGGCCATCGGAATCGGCCTGCAGAACTTCCCGGAAGGGATCGCGGTGAGCATGCCCTTGCGCAGGCTGGGCCTTAGCCGCAGGCGCAGCTTCTGGTATGGACAGCTCAGCGCCATCGTGGAGCCCATCGCCGGAGTTTTCGGCGCCATGGCCGTACTGTGGATGCAGCCGGTCCTTCCTTATGCCCTGGCCTTCGCGGCGGGCGCCATGATCTACGTCGTCGTGGAAGAGGTGATCCCCGAAACGCAGCAGGACCGCTATACCGACCTGGCCACGCTGGGTTTCATCGGCGGCTTCATCATCATGATGATCCTGGACGTGGCTCTGGGGTGAGAAATATGGTCCATGCGGACAATATCAGGTCGATGAGACCAATGGCCCATCTTCCCTACCTTGTTCTTCATGTCCGCTACCCGCTTTCTTCCCATCCTTCTTCTCCCTT
>JAHEFL010000464.1 GCA_024640205.1 Flavobacteriales bacterium
ATCATCCACCAGCAGGATGCGCAGGCCATCGAGGATGGTGCCATCGATGCGCTCGTCAGCCAGTTGCACGGTGATGGCCTTTGCGGAACCCAGTGGCATGGGCACCGAAAAGGAGAACTTGCTGCCACTGCCCACCGTGCTCTCCACGGTGATCCGCCCCCCCATCAACCCCACGAACTGCTTACTGATGGTGAGACCCAGGCCCGTGCCTCCGAAGTTGCGCGTATCGGCCGTGTTCGCCTGCGTAAAGCTTTCGAAGACCGAGGCCAGTTTATCCGGCGGGATGCCGATCCCTGTGTCCACGATTGCGAAGGCGATGGTGGGATCGCCATTGGCCGCGGTGGCGGAAACACCGACGGAGATCTGGACGGAGCCCTTTTCCGTGAACTTGATGGCGTTGCCCGATAGGTTCATCAGCACCTGTCCAAGACGCACCGGGTCGCCGATCACAGCCTCCGGTACCGCGGGGTCCACATCCTTCAGGAGTGCCAGGCCTTTTTCCTCCGCCTTGTGCTCAAGCGTACGCACCACCTGTTCCACCACTTCTCGCAGGCTGAGGTCGATGCGCTCCAGTTCCACCTTACCGGCCTCGATCTTCGAGATATCCAGAATGTCGTTAACGATATGCAGGAGGTTGTTCGACGCCTTCCGGATGCCGGTGAGGTATTTTTTCTGCCGGGGGTCCAATGGAGAATCGAGCACCAACTCCGTCATTCCCATCACCGCGTTCATAGGTGTCCGGATCTCGTGGCTCATGTTCGCCAGGAATTGTTGCTTGAACTGCTCGGAGCGCTCGGCGCGCACCCGTTCTTCGTCCGCGCGCTCCTTTTCCTCGCGAACCTGCTTAGTGGCGTAAGTGATTTTGTGCTCCAGGAGCACTTTCTCCTTTCGCAGCGCGCGCTCCCGCCATTTCACATAGCTGCCGATCGCCAGACCAACGAACAACAGGTAGATGGCATACATCCACCAGGTGCGCCACCAGGGTGGCAGGATGGTGAAGCTATAGCGCACCGGGTCACTCCATACGCCAAACGTATTGAGGACCTTGACCTCGAAGGTGAAATCGCCAAAGGGGAGGTTGGTGAACTTGGCCTCTTGTACCTGGGCCGGTATGCTCCAAGTATCATCATTCTCCACCAGCCGGTAACTGTATTTCAGTTTATGTTGCGCCCGCCAGTCGAAGCCGCTGAACATGAAGGTGAGGTCGTTCACTGAATGCGGCAAGACCAGTTCGGTCGGATAGTCGCAGAACGCGGGCACACCGGAAAAGCGGATGCCGGAGAGATCATGGCCGGCCTTGTAAAAGGTCACCGTATCTGTTCGGTAGGCGCGGAAGTCCACATCCTCATCGAAGAGCTTTAGCCCATGGAGCCAAAGGCGTGGTTCCAACAAGGTGTCCCCGGCGACCAGTTGATCAGGGTCGAACACATATCCCGGTTTCCCACCCCACCAGATCTTGCCGTCAGGGGCCATGGTGGGCTCCTGGAAATGATTGAGCGCTTCGACACCGCGGTAGCCATCGCTGCGATCAAAGCTGCGGAGCTTGCCATCCTTCCAGACGGCCAGGCCGTTCTCCGTCTGTATCCACAGCCTTCCGGCCCGGTCCTCGATCATCTTGATCACGTTCGTAAAGCCCTGGTCCTTGTCGCGGAGGAGATAGGCGATCGAGTCCCCGTCGATCCGCGTCATGCCCGAATTGCCTGACACATAGATGGCGCCATCCCGGGCTTGCAGGATGCTGCCTGACTTGGAAACATCCACGCCATCGCTTTCCCGGTAGTAGGTGTAGCGGCCATCTTTCAGCTGACAGACGCCTCCGGAGAAACCTGCGAACCAGATCGATCCATCACGCGCCAGCACCATATCGACCTGGCATGGGGAGATCAATCCCGCCATTTCCTGATCACCACCGCGTACGAAGGGATAAGAGGTGAACGTGTCCCCGTCGAACTTCACGGCCACCCCGCTGCAGGTGGTGAACCACAAAGCGCCATCGCGGTCCTCTAAAAAGGAGGATATGTAGGTGCCAGGAAGGCCGCTTTCCGCAGTGTAGTGGTAATAGGCACCGTTCTCGATCCGATAGAGGCCTCCTCCCCACGTACCCAGCCAGATCCTATCTTTTCGATCGATGTATGCGCACTTCACGCGCATCTCATCGCCACCCTCCAGGGTATACGAGGTCTTCAAACCGTCCACGTAGTGTGCAAGGTCGGAGCGGAAGCCAGCACTCCATAGGGTGCCCGCACTGTCGAAACACACCATGTGGTTGCTCAGTAACAAGGGTGCCCCACCGAAACCATTTTCACGCAGGATCGATACTCCCTTTTGTTGACCCATCCACATCGCCCCTGCATCGTCTACCATGAAATCATAGACCCCACCCTCGAAAATTCCATCCTCCGTTCGGTACACGTTC
>JAHEFL010000053.1:0-3866 GCA_024640205.1 Flavobacteriales bacterium
GTGAACGAAAGTGGTCTCTACACCATCCACAGCTTCGTGTTCCCGTCCGATCTGGATCTGAGCGTGGTGGAGATCGGCGTAACGACCGGCTTCGACGTGAACAGCCTGTTGATACAGGGTGGTGGCGAGCTCTGCGCATCCCTGGATGTGGCCGGTGCCGCCTTTAATGTCACGGAGGATTGTGAGTGCACGGCGGATGCCGGATCACTGACCGCATGGAAGGATGAGGAGTGCCTCATCGATGGCCAGATCACGATCGGCGCAGTACCGAACGGTGATGCGAACGTGCCAACGGGCTATTCCCAGGCATATGTGCTCACCAGCGGCAGCGACCTCGTGATCATCGGCTTGGGCGGAACGCCTGAGTTCACGGTGAACGAAGGTGGCCTTTACACCATCCACAGCTTCGTGTACCCCACCGGTCTCGACCTGAGCGTGGTGGAGATCGGTGTAACGACCGGCTTCGATGTGAACAGTTTGTTGATCCAAGGCGGCGGTGAGCTGTGTGCGAGCCTCGACGTGGCCGGCGCGCCGGTGAACGTCAGCGGCCCCTACGCAGGGAACATCCACCCGGATCATTTCCTCAACTGCCTGAACAACGGCAGCACCACCTTGAACGGCAACGTTGCCGGTGATGCCCAGGTGCCTGCCGGATACAGCACGATCTATGTCCTGACGCGCGGTCAAGGCCTGGTGATCGTGGATGCAGGCGCGCAGCCGGAATTCACCGTGACGCAGCCCGGGCTTTACCGGATCCACACCCTGGTGTACGATGCGGCGACGCTCGACCTCGGGATCGTGAACTTCGGTGTGACCACTGGCTTCGATGTGAACAGCCTGCTGGTGCAGGGTGGCGGGGACATCTGCGCCTCCCTCGATGTGCAGGGCGCTCCCTTCCTCGTGTTGCACGGCTGGATCTGCAACTGGTTCCAGTTCCTCTTCCGGGATGATCTGCAGGACCCGATGAACGAGCTGAGCATCGTGCTTGGTCAGGGTGGTCAGGAGTTGAGTGATGATGACCTCAAGGTGCTCACCGCACCCGCTCCGGTCAACGCCACGCTCTACCCTGTGCCCACCCAGGACTTCCTGAACATGAACTTGGATGCCATGCTTCCCATGACCCTGGAGATCAGTGTGATGGACATGAACGGGCGGATCGTGAAAGGAACGAGGACCTATGATCTGGAGAAAGGTGTGAGCACCCTGACCTGGGACGTGAGTGACCTGGGTTCCGGTAACTACTTCGTACGCATGGTGGCCAACGGAGAGGTGATGACAGAGCAGTTCGTTAAGGTGCAGTGATCGAAAGGGTCCGGTGGTCGGTGCTTGGTAGTTGATACTGGCTCCACATCACTGTTCCGAAGCGGCGACCCCGGCCTTGTGCCGGGGTCGTTGCGTTCACTACCTCTGTTTCTTCCGGGCCCGTTCCATTTTGATCTTCATGCGACCAGCTAATAACGCATGGCCCGAACGTGCCATTCCATTCCTGAACATGGCGTCGTTTTCCCCAGGGCTATACGTGCTGAGGACCAACGCGGGTATCGTTCGGCTGGTGCACCGGTGATCGGGGGCTGATCGGTCCTGAACCATTTTGCGTTCTGCACGACCGAACGGATCGTGTTGGAATGGTCGAAATGGTTACTTTTCGCCCCCAATACAGTGGACATGAACTACCCCTCTTCCCTTATCATGATCGGTCTTTTCGCAGGCCTGGCATCCGGCTGCGCTGAACCGGAGAAACTTGCCGAACTGGACTACTCCGGTTGGGTGCCGCAGGCAGCCATGGATACCGTTCGCGCTGACAACAGACGCCTTGTGAACGAATTGGCCTTTGCCCAGTTCCAACTGGATAATTGTCAGGGACCCGATGCTGCGCTGAAGAAGGCCAACTATCATGTGGACCGCGGTGAGCACAGCCAGGCGAAACCCCATTTGGAGAAGGCGAAGGGTCACGGGGCTGTGCACGCGAAGAAGGCTGCCGAGGTGGAGAAGCGCATGAGCACTGCGGCCACCGGCAAGGTGAACACCACGGATAACATGGAGAACATTGTCACCGTGAAGGATGAGGCCGATGGGATCACCTGGTATTATGATCGACGGGTACCCCGCGGCCTGGATACGACCGCGTTCTATCTCTATATCGGCCATAAGGCGACCGGTGGTCCGTGGCTGCGCATGCGTTCGCAGTATGCCGGTGATCATTGGATCTACATCCACGCCATCCACTTGGATGCAGGCGCACTCCATGTCGACCGCCAGTTGGACCCTGCACTGATGTTCTCCAAAGCCGGTGACCTGACCGTGACGGAGTGGAACGATACGCCACCTTCCTTGACGGACCTGCGCGTGATCCGCGAGATCGCGGGGTCGCCTGATGCGGAGATCACGTTCATGGGTCACAAAGAGAAAGTGACCCGCAGATTGACCGATCAGGAGCGTGATGCCTTCATCAACGTCCTCCGGCTTTACGAGGCCATGGGCAAAGTGGAGGAGCTCTCGAACATGTGATCGATACCTATCCCTTCGTAGGATATTAGGGGATCATCTTGAATGAAAAGGGGGGAAGGTCCAGCACCTTCCCCCCTTTTCGTTTTACCCAGGATGATGTCACGCCCCTTTGTGGTTCCGTTCGTTCTTGTTCTGCCACACGATAGCGTCGATCTCGAGATCGTTGATCTCCGAATCGGTATACGTGTGCTTGTTCGGATCCACGGTCCGCATGCGGTAGGTGATATTGGAGTCCTCCTCGTAAAGGAATAGCTGTCCTTTATGCGTCATGTGCTTCAACTCCTTGCGCATCTTCCGGGCCTCATGTCCTTTCATGCCGGGCTGCACATTATATTCATCCGTGTGGCCCTTATGCATGAACACCACATGTTCGATGTGCTGGGGGTCGTCCGGGTCGGTCGTGATCTGAAGCACCTCGGTACCATTCTTTTCATAGGACACGAGCAAGGCATGGTCCACCTCGGAAGTACCCATGACATAGGTACGGGGCATGCCCACGGTCCGTTCTACTTTCTGGGGGGCTCTTGGTGTCAGTTCCTGCGTGGCCAGGGCTGCGTGCATATCATCCTTGGTGCAGGTCTGGTAGGGTACGAAGTTCGCCTTGTCATCAATGGACCGGTTCTCCCGGATGGCGTCATGGTGGGCCTTGTTCATGGGAATATCCGCGATGCTATGCTCGGAGATCAGCAGCGAGGGAACCGTGATCTCGGCCGGTGCGGGTTCGATGACATCCATGGCCGTGGTTGTCGCATCCTCCGTCACTTCCGGCGATGGTTCGGTGGTGCCACAGGCAGCGATGAGGCAGAGGGTGGTCGATAGGATGATCAGTGGTCGGTAGTGCATTGCTATTCGGGTGTTAGGATTGTTGATCCGGGCAAGTTAGTGCGGCGTTAGGATCCTGAGAGCGCAGAATGATCAGATACGGAAGCCCAGATTGAACCAACCTAGGACCTGTTCATTAGCCGTGTTGGAGGCCACACCCAGTTGAATGAGGCCGAAGGGACCTTTCAGCCCGATCGTGGTTCCGTAGCCAAGTACGAACTTTTCCTCCAGGATCAGGTATGTATCATCGTGGAGGAACCCGGTCCAGGCCCCGTTCGCGGCCGCCTGCCAATGAACGTTCTTCCACAGCCTCCACTGGATGCCACCGCGCAGCAAGGCAAGGTCCACAACAGCAGCATCGAATTCCTTCAAGCCCCAGAACCCGGTGCTCGTGCGATCCGGTCGCCTGAAACCTCCCAGGGTGATCGGGTCCCCGCCGAGAAGTCCTGCTTCGTTCGAAAGGGAGAGCGCACCATCCATTATGATCGTCCCTCGCGGCGTAACGGGGATACGCCCGCTCCATTCGATCGTACCGC
>JAHEFL010000053.1:3876-8290 GCA_024640205.1 Flavobacteriales bacterium
CTTGCGTAGTCCGAAAGGAATTCCGCCAGCGAGGGGTCCAGGTCGGCGAGGTATTGCTCTGTGAAGCGCAGCTCCGTCACCGCTTCCTGGTAGGTGCTCAGATCGACCTGGATGTTCCATCCACGGTGGGGATAGAGGACATGGTCCATGTTGTTGAAGGTCATGAACGCGCCCGCACTTATCCAGGAGGACTGGATCCGGTCGATGTCGGCCAGGTCGATCAGCACGGGATCTTCGTCGGAACCTAAATTCAGTACACTGAGGACGGATGGACGCTGTGCCAGGGTCCGGGGCTGAAGCTGAAGGCCTGCGCTGAACGCGCGTGAAGCCGTACTCCGGAAACGCAGGAAGCCCCCTTGCACCGTCTGCAGGAATTCCCCTTCCGCGCGGCCTTGTTCATCGCGCGTATAGGCAGGCCCCTGCTCATAATAGCCATCGAGTTCCAATGCGAAACGGCGCTTCCGCCCCACGTATTTGAGGTATCCAAGCTCGATCGATGGATACCTGCCCACATAACCTTCGGCCGTGAAGCGGGATGCCGGGAGCAATTTGTCATAGATCATGAGCAAAGCCCCTACACTCGCCTGATGGTAGGTGTCGAAGTTCAGTGAAAGAGCGATGCGCCCTGGCGCGGATGGCGTGGCCTCCACGATCAACGTGTGCCCCGCACCTTCCGGGAGCAGGCGGTACTGCACGAGGTCAAAGTGACGCATACCATAAAGCAGGCTGATGCGCTCTTCGAGATCCTTCAACGCCAGCTTGCCATGGTCCTCCTTGAACCGCGAGGTCACCAGATCGTTCACCAGTCCTGCACTGTTCCGCACCTCGATCCTCTCCAGCTGAAGGGTGTCGGGGAGCGCTGGGGCCAAAGGGGTGTAAGTTCCTGGTGTGAAGCCTGCCTGCCGCGCGATTTCGCGGATCTGCGGGCGCAAGGCATCGGCAGCCTCATATCCCTTGGTGATCAGGTACGGCACAGCCTCCTCCACGAAACTTCCCGTACTGTACGGTGCGTAATCGGGTAAGATCAACACGTCGCAAAGGGCCCGCTGTCGCTCGGTGTCCTTGAGGGACGCGAACATGGCGGATTGCGTCAGGATGTCCACCGCGCTCGTGAGCTTCGACGCAGGGAGGAGGCCGTCACCGATATCCACGCCTATCACCAGGTCCATACCTCGGTCGCGTGCATCGCTCACCGGCAAGTTGCGGATCTCGCCACCATCCACCAGGATCATGCTGTCGCGCACGACGGGAGTGAAGGCCGTGGGAATGGACATGCTGGCGCGCATGGCCTCCGGCAGGAAGCCATGGTCCTGCACCACGGCCTCGCCGGTCGCCACATCCGTGGCGATGCACAGAAAGGGGATGGGCAATTGCGAGAAGTCCTCCGTACCATGGTAGGGCAAGGTGTGATGGCGTATCAGCTCCTGGATCTTCTGGCCCCGGATAAGGCCGGATGGTAGCTTGATCCCGTTATCGTAAGGCAGCTCCACCAGCCAACGTTCATAAAAGCGTTTTTCCTCGATGGCGATCTGGTCCAGACGCACTTTGTTCGTCATCAATTGGTCCCAATCGATGTCGAGCAGGATCCGTTCAATGTCAGCGGCACCATACCCACAGGCATACAATCCACCGACCAGGCTGCCCATACTGGTGCCGGCGATCAGGTCGGGCCGGATACCCTCCTCCTCCAACACTTTCAACACCCCGACATGGCAGATGCCCTTGGCCCCACCCCCGCTCAGCACCAGGCCGATTTGTGGTCGATCGGCCTGCTGCGCGATCAGCAATGGCAGGACCAGGAGATATCCAAGGATCACACTGACGTATCGTAGCATGGTTGTCCAAATCTATCCAGCTGTCCTCAACTCATCACGATCGGGATCGATCCCTGCCCGCCATTACATTTGAGGGCAACGGCTTGGCTCCTTCCATGTGATGGGCCATTGTTCGCCACGGAGGTTCTCCTGCCATGAGCATTTTGAGCAATGATCATCGACCAAAGGGCCCTCGGGGTCTGCGTCGACCTGCACTCTGGATCCTCCTGGTACTGGTCGCGATCGGATTCCTTGCCTATCCCGTGCTCGAAGCGCGGGCAAGGAGGTTGGTCCTGACCGCATTTGAAGGTCATATGGATAAGAAGGACCTGGAAAAAGTCAGGCTGGACCTTCATCTTTTGCAGGGCAGGATCGTGGTGTACGACCTGGTGGTCGACCCTACGGCTGAGCGTGATCCTGCCGGACCTGCCAAAGCCCGCTTCACCTACACGGTTCCACGTATAGAACTGGATATTGGAATTCTGAGATTGATGGTGGGCCGCGTACAATTGGAATCCATCGTCCTCGAACGACCTGTTATTACGGTGGAGGATGTGGTGCACCAACGTAGCGCTGAAGCCTTCAATGTGCGTGAGTTGCTGGCAAGGATCCGGGTGATCTTGTCCGGATACCTTACCTCGGTGGGTGTGAGCAACATGGTGATAGACAAGGCTGCGATGCGATATACGGTGCCTACGCCTGAGGGTCCGTGGGATTTCCAAGTGGATGGTCTGGACCTTGAGATCCGTGGTCTGGTGATCGATCAGGATCTATTGAACGATCCCGGTCAATTACCGCTCGAAGAATTCCGCATCGGCCTCGGCCCGAATCAGTTCACTACGGCGAACGGAAAACTCCATCTTGAACTGGACCGATTCGATGTGAGCCTGGCCGAACGAAAGCTCGAGGTCGCAGGACTGAAGGTAGGTACCAGCCGTGCCGTTGCGGGTCGGGAAGGACCGGGATCATCGCCGCTTCGAATGGACCTGGATAGCATGAGCATCCTGGGTTTCCAGTTGCATCACACCATGACCGGTGACACCCTCGTTGCGCGGAGGATCGCTATCAACGGACCTGACGTGCATTTGGAGATCGCCCCGGAACGGGAGAACGAGGGTGATCATGGCAAGGACCCGATGGCGCACCTTTCCCAAATGCTCGGTGACCTGCTCCCGGAGTTCAGGAGCGATACTCTTCTCCTGAGGAACGGAAGTCTGTCGATCCGCAAAGGCGGGAGCTTGTCCGTGGATGTTCGGACGATCGACGTCGAACTTCATTCGGTCAAGATGGGACCGGACCCTGCGAATGGGACCCTGAAAGGAGGCACGATACTCATTTCCGGAACGGATTTGGTCACACCAAGCGACGAGGTGCACGTTGATCACCTTTTCGTGGATGTCGGGCAAAGAGCGGTGAAGCTGAGCGGATCGAAGGTCTCTGACGCGAAGGGAATGATGGCCGGAGTGGATGAGTTCCAGGCGAGTGGTCTCGACGTGGCTGCCTGGCTCAGGAACCGGGACCTGGTCCTTGATTCCTTGACCATGGCCGGACTAAGAGTTGAGATGATGGGGCCTTCCAAAAAGAAGGGTGTCATGCCGGACCGGCCTCTTGCTCCCTCGGGGCCGGTGCGCATCCCGATCGGCAAGGTCCTGAAGTTGGCCAATATCCCATCCCTTCTCGTTTCGGAGGTACGCGTGCAAGGTTCTGGTAAGCTCCGCAAAGGGAAAGGCTCGGCCTTTTGGGGGAGTGTGGGACGCTTCGTATTGAGGATGCACGGTCTGCGATATCCGGAAGGTCCGAACGAACCGCACAGGACCATGTATGCGGATGGTGGCGACGTGGTGTTCGAAGGAGTGGAGTTATTTGAAGCCCAACCTGCCGCACGCATATCCATGGGCAGGATCTCCCTCGCAAGCGGAGTGGAGGGAGTTGATATCAGGGAGCTTCGGATCGGTCTGGTGGATGGCGATGCGACCACCCTTTCCGCAGACCTGGTGCAATTGAAAGGTGTCGATTACCTGGCCCTGGTCGAGCGACGAGGGGTCTTCATTAGAACGTTGCGCACGAGGGAGGCGGAGCTGGTGCTAACACTACCGAACGGTCCAGGCACAGCACGTGAAAAGGATGTCGGTGCATCCATGATCTTGAAGCATCTTCGGATCGATACGGTGGATATCCGCACACGATCCTTGAACGTGGTCCGGTCGGGATCCGTACTCGCCAGAATGGATGACTTCTTCTATACGGTCAACAATGTGCGTCCTGATCTGGAGGCGTGGACGGACAGTGCGCTGGCCTTCCGGTTCAATGATGCGCATTACGGAGGAAAGAACGCCCGGGTGGAGCCGCCCGGGACCGGGCTTTTGGCCACGGTACGAAGTTTTGAAAAGGACATTGCCCATGACCGGGCACAATTCGACGAGGTGTTGATCATGGTGAACAGGCAAGGGCTTGAAGCCAGTGTTTCGATCCCCTTGATAACGAGCACGGATTTCGATCCACTGATCGAGAACCGCTCCAAAGTGATCGACCTGGGTCATCTCGTCCTGTCGGACCCGCGTTTGGATATCAAGCTGGATGGTCCCATGCCCGGTAAAGTG
>JAHEFL010000465.1 GCA_024640205.1 Flavobacteriales bacterium
GATGGCGTTCTCCACATAGGGCTGGATGAGCATGGGGGGTATCATGATGGTGGAGGGATCCTCCTCCAGCTCGATCGATGCGATGTGCTCGAACTTCTCCGTGAAGCGCAGGGATTCCAGCTCGATGTAGAGCCGCAAGGTCTCCAGCTCATCCTTCAAGGGCACCAACTTCTCCTTGGAGTTCTGCAGCACGTTGCGCATCAGACGGGAGAATTTCGTAAGGTATTCGGAAGCCACCTGGGGCTCGTTCTTCACGATGTAGCGATTGATGGAGTTCAGGCTGTTGAACAGGAAGTGCGGGTTCATTTGCGCGCGCAGAGCCTTCATCTCGATCTCTGATACACGCTTGGCGTGAGTCGCTTGCATTTTTTCGCGCTCTCGGATCACATTCAAGCGCCAGCGTGCCAGGAACAGGAGGCTAACCAGCAGCAGTAGTAGCGAACCACCTCGGAACCACCAGGTCTGCCATACAGTGGGTTGAACGATAACGCGAATACGTTTCAGTATCATTCCTTCGCCCTCCGCATCACTGACATCCCGTATCACCAAGGTGTATGCGCCCGGGGACAATGCACTGTACATCGCGGTCCCGCTCGAACCACAGCGCACCGGTGCACTGTCGAAGCCCAGAAGTTGATGCTCCAACTGGATCTGTCCACGCATGGTGAAGGCGATAGCGGCATAACGCAGCTCCAAATGCCCCTGGAGCGGAGGAAGTACGATTTCCTGTACCAGGTCCAACGCCGTGTCCCCCACAAGCGCTTCGCCATGGACGAGAGCATGCGTGATCGAAAGCGCCGGCGGCGAGGGCTTGCCGTCAAGTTCGTGGATGTCCGCCACCAGGATCCCTTTGTATCCCTTCGGCATAGTGATCTTTCCATTGGGATGATGGGTGATGGAGACATGGTGCATGTCAAGCGTAGGCATCCCATCGGTAGGTCCATAGCTGCGCACCGCCAGTGTTGTCGGGTCCAACCGGAAGAGCCCGGACGGACCGCCGAGCCACATCGACCCATCGATCCCCTTGGAAACGGAGGATATCATCGAAGGCGGACCGTTGCGTCCCACCAACTGCACGGTACCATCCCCTCCGGGATCGCTGGCCGGGGTAATAATCAGACCCTGGCCGTTCGTGCCGATCCATAAGCGGTCCTGGTCGTCCACTTCGACATCCCAGATCTTGTTCGTGCGCAACCAGGGCGCCTTGTCCAAAGGGAAATGCTCCACCGAAGCCCTGTCGGGAGCGATACGGTCCAACCCGGCTCCATAAAGGCTGACCCAGATGCGGTGCTGCTCGTCCTCTGCGATACCCTGGCACCATTCCACGTTGGCAAGCTCCTTCCCAGGTACTTCATTCACGCCATAGAGTTCCACTTCATCACGGCCCGGTTCGATATGCAGGACGCCTTTGTGCTGCCTGCCTACCCACCAGTTCCCAGTATGGTCCTCCAGCAAGCCAAGCGTGTTGGTTACCCCGAAAGCGGCCATGGTTCGGGGCAGAATGGGCTGCAGGGTCATTCGCACCGTGTCCAGTTCGAAGTACCCCGTTCTCGCGACTACAATTATTCGGCCATTACCGGTACGGAAAAGGTCCATGATCTGGATGGCCGAATAGTCCTTCCCAGCGTATTGACGAAAAGGATGCGCTTTGAACGTGCCATCCGGGGTTCCCTCGAGCAGCCCGTCTCCTTGTGCGGTGGCGAGTAGCAGGCGACCATTTACGAACAACTGTGCCGTGTGGAAGGGTCGATCCCGCACCGTCTCCAATTGGTTGTGCACTGGGATTGACCGGAACCGGTTCTCCGCAGGGTCGCGCTTGGAAAGCCCGGATGAGCGACCGATCCACATGACACCATCCGAAGCGCGGAGCAGGTCCAGAACGGGGTCGTCCGGCAGCGATCCGGGAAAGGTCGGATCGTAAGGCTCTTGTGTGAAGCGCTCCAGCACGGTATCAAAGGACATAAGACCTTTCTCGGTGCCAAGAAGCAACTGATCTCCCTCCACAAGTATGGAATACACGATGTTCTTGGCTCCGTTCAGTGGTGGTTTGGGATCGTGGAGGTACCTCTTCACACGGCCGGACCGGAGTTCCAGCTTGAACAGGCCGGAGCCCCAGGTCCCGAACCAAAGCACGTCATCATTCTCCCAGGTCACGGTCGTCACCCCGTCCTGCGGTCGCAGAAGTTCGTAAGGGCCCGCAAATGGGACCGGTGTGGTGAGTAGGTCCTTCGGATGGAGGAACCAGGACCGGTCTTTGGAAACAAGGAGCAGCGCTTTGGAACGGGGAGCATCCCGCACTACGAAAAGCGCAGGTACAGGGGCTTCCTTGGCACCCTTCAAGACCTCGGAACGCCTTTCATCGGGCAGGTAGAGCACGGTTCCTAACCCGGTGGTGCCGACAAAGATGGA
>JAHEFL010000466.1 GCA_024640205.1 Flavobacteriales bacterium
GATCGCGTCGTACTTCGCAATGCTTTCCAAGGTGGCGGTGGAAGGATCGATCATATCCACGGCAACGCCGAGCCGTTCGATCGCCTGCGGCACATCATCGCCAGCGCCTTTGATGTAGCCTACGTGTTTCGCGTTCACGGTCACATCCAGTGGGATCAACTTCACCTCGGCGGGCGTGTAGTACACCTGCGGCATGATGTGCGGGTAGTCGATCTCGTGCAAGGTGCGATCCGCCGTGCCCTTGGGACCGCTGAACTCGAACTGCACCGCACCGCCTTTCGCGTTGTCGCCGGGCATCAGTTGGAAGGTGAAGCTCTGGCGCTCGTTGCGCTTCGTGATGTTCACCACCTTCAGGTCCTTGGTGGTACCCCAGCCCTCAGGCAGTTTCACGTTGAGCGTTCCGGTGAGACTATCGGTGAGCGCTTCCACTTCCACCTCGATGGTCTGTGTGCCTCCTGTTGCTACAATGATCTCGGTCTTGGGAATGATGGACGCAACGGGTGTGATGTAGACCGGGCGGATGCGTTCACCGTCAACGCGGTCGACCCATTTATACATGGCAGGTGTTGTAACCCAAATATTCCCCTCAGATGTATCTGCAGAAACGAATAGGCTTGCATTCAGTGATGATCGATATTCCGGAGCGAAGCCCCAATCGCCCTCTGGTCGATAAAGATTCATATGTGGCTTAATTAGCCAATATGGTTCAATCAGTTCTCCTTCAGAAGGAATCCGCATGCTCTGGTCAATATTTGCGGACACTGGATTCTCTGCGATGGTCTCCATCCATGGCCAGTTCGTAACAAGCACGCTATGGTTCATTTCGAATGGACGTCTTTGCGTACCCACAAATCTTAGTGGGATAGAATCGGAAACGGATACATTGGGCTGTTCGGCTAACAGCTCGACAGCGGTCCCCGAGCAACCATGTATTATACTGTAGGTGAGCAGATAGTGATGGTCTAGAAGCGGAAGCAACGCTCGGTCCTTTTCTGCAACCTGAAGCGCACGCTGATGTTCAGCCAAATCCAACAAAGCAGGAATTGACTTCTCGGGCCTTTCAGGATCGAAACCAGCTTGCGTTTTCCGAAGCAACTCATCGATAGATGTTCCGCCATTTATCCGCTCCCACGTCATATCGATCCCCTCGAAAATGTCATCGTTTTTGGGTCGGTCGCCTTTCTCGAAGTGCAGGTATTCCAGTTGTTCGCCGCGAGTTTCCGCAGCGCCAAATCCTTGGCTCTTGTGCATGCTGCGGCTGCGTCCGGCGATCTCGGTGTAGCTCAGCCCCAGCAGAGGGTCGTAGCCACCCACATCCACAGCGAACCAATCAGGATCGGTCTTCACGATATCCGCAAGGTCCTTTCGCCACCAGGTACTTCCGTTATGGAAGAGGCGACGCGGTTGCCAAACTTCCAGCCCTTCTTTCAGTTGTTCCGGAAAGGCTTTCGGGTCACCAGCAAGGTCGAAGGCCTCGTTCGCTAGGATGGCACTTGCAGTATGATGCCCATGCGTACCACCGGGCTCAGTGGAGAAGCGTGTGATGATGATGTCCGGCCGGAACATGCGGATCACGCGCACCACATCGCTCAGCACTTCCTGCTTACCCCACTTCTCAAAGCTCTCGTCGGCGCTCTTACTGTAGCCGAAGTCCACCGCGCGGGTGAAGAACTGTTCACCGCCATCGATGCGCCGTGCTTCCATCAGCTCCTGCGTGCGGATGATGCCGAGCGCATCACCGAGCTCGGGTCCGATCAGGTTCTGTCCGCCATCGCCGCGCGTAAGGCTGAGGTTTCCGGTACGCACCTTCTTGCCATTGGCGAGCCAAGCGATCAACTTGGTGTTCTCATCATCCGGATGCGCCACGATGTACAGCACGCTACCGAGCACTTGGAGCTTCTGCATCTTGTGCAGGATCTCGGCGGCGTTGGGTTGTGCGGGTGGGCGTTGGGCGGTGGTCTGAAATGCGATCCCAAGGGTGAATGCCACTATCAGGGAACGCGTTGCCAGCGAGGGGTAAAGGTGCATGGGGCTAAGGTAGGTGGCTGGCTCCTGGCTCCTGGCTATTCGCTGTTGGCTGCTGGCTATTTCCGTTGTGAGATGAAATGTGCGGGCCATGTGACGAGCTTTACTGGAAACTGATAGATCATGAGGGACTTCACGAGATTGGAAATGTGGCAAATGGGAATGGACATCGCTGTGGAGGTGACGGAAATTCTGGAAACCATACCTCAGACCAAGGCGGGTTTCAAGATCCGGGATCAGGCGGATGATGCGGCATGTTCGATCCCTTCCAATATCGCTGAGGGAAGTTCACGAAGAAGCGAGAAGGAGAAGTACCGCTATTACGAATATGCCCTTGGATCGGCCTTCGAGCTACAGACGCGAATGTTGATCCTTCAGCGA
>JAHEFL010000467.1 GCA_024640205.1 Flavobacteriales bacterium
CCCCGATCCAGAGGTTGCCATTGCTATCCTTGAACAGGGTGTAGAGGTCGTTATTATGAAGTCCTTTCACATCGGGGAAACTCCGGAAGATCTTCCCGTCATACACGCAGAGCCCGCCATCGTCGGTCCTCTTCGGTTGGTATGCCTGCATGCAGATGAACCAGATGTTGCCCTGCGCATCCTCCACGATATCGTTCACGGTATTGCTGCATAAGCCATCGGCTTTGGAGAACTGCGTAAAGGACTTCCCGTCGTATTTCAGCGCTCCGGAACCATCGGTCCGGAACCAGTAATTGCCTTTGCTGTCCTCCAATGCGAACGAAGCGCTACCCGATCTGATGGCATACGCATCGATCGATCCCTTGTCGATCGGAAGTGCGAAAAGCTCCATTGTCCTGCCATCGTATCGGTGGACACCGCGCGTTGTGCCTGCCCATACGTTCCCGCTGGCATCCGTGGCAACACCGCTTTCATCCTCCCAGATCTGCGTGAACGAGCTTCCATCGAAGGAGCATACACCCGTGCCGTGATGCCCGGCGAACCAGAGGAGGCCATTCTTGTCCTCCACAATACTGGAAACCACATTCCCGCCTTTGCCTCCACCTGGGCTCAGGAACGTGAGTTTCTTCCCATCATACCGTGCCACGCCCTTTCCCATGGTACCGAACCACAAGGTCCCTTTGCTGTCCGTGAAGGCGGTCACCACGTACTCGGCAAGCTGGCCCGTGGTATCCGTGGCAGGTGGAAAGGTTGTTGTTGATGTCGTTCCCGCAAGGGTATCCTGCGCACCATCGCCCGCCGGGCGCGCACTGCAGGCGTGCAATATCAGTGTGAAGGAAAGCCATGCAAGTGCGAATGTGATGGTGGTATGCCTCAATTCCCTATCATGTGTAGCAATGGGCTGTCCTTGTCTAATTACGGACAAGGGCTGAGCGCACTTTTCGAAACCGGCCAATTTCCTAACGTTAGCATACCAGGACGGCGCAGTATGATCGGTCATGCCGCCGTTCTCCATTATTCCACCCATAAGCGTCCGTGCCACTTTCCGCAACACGTAGTAGCGGCGAGCACGTACATGCCTTGGGCGAGGTCCGTCACTGAGATCTTCCGATCGGCAAGGTTCAGCTGCTGCCGGCGCACTTGCTTCCCGGTTGCATCGGAGATCACGAGGTCCACAATGCCTGCCGGTAAACCAGCGATCACCACATCTCCGCTGGCCGGGTTCGGAAAGAACCGGAGCATTTCATCATACGATCCCTCTTCATCGCCGGTGGAGATATCCGCCACGCAACGGATGCTCGCACCATTGACACGGTCGAGTATGAACCGTGCGATCGTCGGGTCGTTGAAATTCACGCTGCGTATCCAGGCCTTGCTCTGCTGTCCGTAGGTGGATGTCCAGAAGTAGGCGAAGCTATTGAGGTACACGAAGGTTCCGTCGGGCCTACGATAACCCGACCCACGAGCGGTGAAGCCGCTACTGTTCGTGCCCGTATTCCCAAAATCCCAATGCGTTTCACCCGCTTCCTTCAATTGGGTGCCGATGTCCGTTCCGGTGCCCGGACCGACGGCACCCGCATTGGGGCTCACGGTCGGATCAAGAAAGATGGTCATCTCGTTGTACTCCGCATCGCTGGGCACGTGCCACCCCTGCGGACACACGTTCAAGGGGTTGTTCACCACGTTCCAGTTGTATAGCGTACCGTAGTCCGCTGCCACCAGCGCGGAGTCGTTCCAAAAGAAGCAACGCGCACCGCTGCTGATCTGGTTATTCCACGTCGTGTTGTTGGACACCAGGTTGATGGGCGTGCCATCCTGGTAGCGACTGGTGGCGAGGTTCTCGCTCATCCAGACCCTGCCGTTGATGGTAACGGTGTTGTACACGTTGCCGTCGATGTCCGTGACCGTTTGTGCGCGAGCCCACGAAGAGGGGAGGAGGCTTAGGCCTGACCAGAAGAGGGTGGTACGCAGTTGTGCCAGGAACCGATGCGTATGTATCATAGGTGCAAAAGTAGCCGCGCGCCATAAGCTCCTTTTGGGATCAAAAGCCCTGGCCTCCTATTCCGAAAGCACCACCTACATGCCAGCTAGTTGGGAAGTTTCAGTTCGATGGCATTCAGTAGAACGGGCAAGGAATGATCCATGGTCCGGCAACGTCAGCTACACGGGGATCAATGCATAGCCGTGACAACCTGCATGGCCATAGCGTTGTCTGCCACCCTAATGATCATGCGATGCGCATACCCTATGACGAACAAAGGGCCCGAAGGCCCTTTGTCTTTTCTGAACAGCTGGAACTACTTCCGCATGCTGAGACTGATGGTGTAGATCTCGTCATGATGGTATGGGCTCTCGAAGCCGTGCCATTTCTTCATGAACGCTTTACGGGCGTTCTCATC
>JAHEFL010000468.1 GCA_024640205.1 Flavobacteriales bacterium
GGAAGGTGGAGCCAGTTGGGCAGCAGCGCGTTGTTCGGATCGCGGAACATGCTGCCCACGTTGGTGGCATGTTCCCGGCTGCTGTAGAAATCGGTATAGTCACCGATCTTCACCGGAAGGTGCATCGTCACCTGGTCGATGGGCAGCAGGGCATCCTCCCGCAGCGTGTTATTGTCACGCAGCTCCGCGTTGTCCTTCCGGAAGAGTTCGCTCAGGCGTTGGCGCAAGGCCCGTCCCTCCGTCTTTCCGGCCTTCATCAGGTCGTTCAGCTGCGGGGCGAGAAAGGCCTCCGCCGGGATCTTCACGCCGCTCAGCAGTCCTGCTTCGGAAAGGATGCTCAGGTCCACCACCGTATCCCCGACTCGGGTGACGGGCACGGCTGCCTCCCCGTTCCAGCTGGCGATCCCGAAGGGGATGTTCTGGATGGGGAAATCACTGTCGGCAGGGACCGGGATCCAGGATCGGAGAGCAGGGTCGTTGGCTGGGATCGTCATGCTGCAAAGATGTGAAGATGATGCGGTTCACGTTCGGTGGCCCGCATTCCGCATCTTCACGGGGTGCAAAGAGGCCCCATGGACCGAAGGAAGCGCGCGCTCGTGATCGCACTGGTGGCGCTGCACACGCTGCTGATCGCGGCCTACACGCTTCCCGACGCTGTGGTTCCGGTCCGTCTGTACGTTCTGGCGCAGCGCTATGCACGGCCGCTTTTCCATCAGCAATGGAAGCTCTTCGCACCGGATCCGCCGCTCTGTTCGTGTGAAGTACAGGTTGCCTTTGGAGAGGAGGAATGGCGCCCGCTGCATGCCGGCGATGCGAATTATCTGACGCGGCGCATGGCGCGTTCCATAGCCTGGTACGTGCAGTCCGAGATCGGCTCAGGTCGCAAGTCGCCCAGCCCCGGGATGCAAAGCGCCATCCAGGCCATGGTCCGCGATATCGGGCGCGACGTTCCGGATCTGCGTTCCCGTTTGAAGGAAGCGTGCGTCACAAATGTCGATCGTCCGCTGGAAAGGGAAAAGCGGATCACACCCCTGAATTTGGAGCGACCATGAAGCTGCCGATTCGCACGGTCGTTCTGTTCCAGCGGTCATTGCACCTGTGGCTGCTGGGATTCCTGGTGAGTGCCCTGCCAGCGGCGGAAGGATTGTGGGAGTATCCGGTATCACCGGCGCTTTCCGTTTCGTCGGGTCGGCTTTCATTCGTTACGGATGCCTTGAACACCTGGTTACCGCAGGAAGGGGTCCTGGTCGCTGTCGCGCTTCTGCTACTTCTCTGTATCCGAGGTTTGTTCCGCAACACGGGATGGTTGCTGGCGGTGATCATCTGGGTCCTCTATACGGGGTTGATGAACCGGGCGTGGCTCGCCGGTAGTGGTGGCCAGCAGCTCATGAGCAACCTGCTCTTCTGGAACATCCCGCTCAGCTTCGCAACGCGAAAGGAAGATCAAGGGCTCCCGATCGTTGCTTCGACCTCGGCCTTCTGGATCCTTCGCTTGCAGGTCCTTTTGGCTTACGCCGTGACCGGGGCCCACAAGCTCACCGGCAGCATGTGGCTGGACGGTACCGCCATGGGCGTTGTCAGTTCGGATCCCTCCTTCGGGCCGCATTGGATCGCTGACGTGCCGTTGCTTGCGATGGGCCTTACCTGGGCCGTTCTGCTCTTCCAGATCAGCTTCCCAGTAGCCGTCTGGTGGAGAAGCACGCAGGTCCCTTGGATGATGGCCGGTGTGCTGTTCCACCTGGGTACGGCATGGTGGATGGGCATCCCGGAGATGGGCCTCGCCTTTATCGCGGCTTACACCATCTGGCTGGACGACGGGCAGGCCGGATGGATCCTGGACAGGTTTTCCCGGATCAATGGTCGTTCGCTTCTCAGGGTTGTTCGGTGACGGTACCCTTGCCGCCGCCGAAGCGGAACTGTCCGCCGAGGACAATGGCATGCTGGACGAACCAGAAATGCTGGCTTGCGTGATCCTCGTCCGATCCGGTGGTGAGGACCGTGGGCAGGTCGATCCATCCGGCCTTCAAGGCGGTCCGCACATAGAAGTGCTTCAGGAAGGTGAAATGGAGCCCCACCTGCGCGCCTACACCCAGGCCTGCGATGTTGAAGCGGTTGTTCATACCCTCACCGAAGAGGAGCACATCGCTGCGCGGGATCACCGGTCCTGCATGGATCCCTTCGTACACCCGGAGCCGCTGCGCACCGTTGCGGCTCTTCCACAGAGGGTCGTAATGGTCCAGGTCCACGCTCAACAGGTTGAGGCCATCCGAATGTTCGTACTTGAGGACATCCGCGCTGAGGACCACATCCCGTGATCCCTCGCCAGCCGCCACGGCCGGCGTGCTACTACCATGGGCATATCCGTCCATGCGCACGGTCTGGTCCTGTT
>JAHEFL010000469.1 GCA_024640205.1 Flavobacteriales bacterium
AAATAGGAGCTCGAATTGTTCCGTTGCTCGTCCAACTCAGCGTTCAAGGGACGGGCATCGGCACCCTGGGAAGGCAGGTAGAAATTCCCGTTCTCCAGCACCAGTGCTTCGCCGTTCTTCCGGATCGTCCAGTCCACCCCGTAGGTGCCGGTATTCATGAGCACCCTGCCCACCACGAAGTTGCCGCGCTGCACCAGCTCCTTCCAACCCTGGAATTGGGACCATGCGAAGAAGATCCCCAGAACGAGGGTGATACCGAGGAGCGCCGGAACCGAAGAGCCCTTGCCACGGGCCATCATGACCAAGGCGATCTGAGCGCTCGCGCTGCTGAGCAGGATCGCCGCTGTGCTGTAATGGAATGCCTCCGGGATCTTGAACTCCACCCAGAAACCACCGCTCATGCTCACGACATAAGCGCTGGTGAGCCCGGCAAAGAACATGACGATGGCGAAGACCATCAACCAGGTCAAGAGCTTCCGAGCCCTAACCTTACGCTGGAGTTCCTCCTGCTCGGTGAATGGGCCTTCCGTCATAACCTGTCCAATACATAGGCGATCTGAACCACCGGCAGGTAAAGGAAGCTCGCGAACATCAGCTGGCGTGCGTGGCGCTCGTCCCGTGAAAAGAACAGGCGGAACGCCGGGACCAACATCACCAACCCCGCAAGGACCGACACGCCCATGGCCCATGGGCCAACGAAGCCGAAGACCCAGGGCAGCATCCCCACCGGGATCACGAAGAGTGCATAGAGCAGGATGAGGAATGCGCTCCGCACATCCCTGCCGCCACCCGAAGGCAGCAGCTTGTAACCTGCACGGCGGTAGTCCTCATCCAATACCCAGGCGATGGCCCAGAAATGCGGGAACTGCCACATGAACTGCATGGCGAAGAGCAGGCCAGGACCAAGACCGAACTCGCCGGTGGCGGCCACGTAACCGAGCATCGGGGGGAACGCGCCCGGGAACGCACCGACGAAAACCGCCCACGAGCTGTGCTTTTTCAAGGGCGTATAGAGGGCCACGTACATGAACAAGGACATGAAACCCAGGATACCCGTAAGTGCCCCGAACTGGAGCCAAAGCAGCAGGGTTCCAGCACCTCCCGCTGCAAAAGCGGCCACAATAGCCTGATTGGTACTCAATGAGCCACGCACCAGCGGCCGGTCCGAGGTCCGTTTCATCAAGCCATCCTCGCGAACCTCAAGGACCTGGTTCAAGGCATTCGAGGCTCCGGTGAGCAGCGTACCTGCCAGGACCAAGCCCAGCATACCTGCCCAGGAGAACATGCCGGGCGCCACACCCATCAGGTATCCCAGTACGGCGCTGACCACGACCAGCGAGGCCAGGCGCAGCTTGAACAGGACAGCATATTCACGGAACAGGGAGACCGGTCTCAGTGTCGCGGAATAGCTTGTGGAGCGGCTCACGTGGATCGGTTCGAGGACCCCGGGAATACACATCGCATCGATCCGGGGGAGCAAAAGTACCGATCCGGACCTACATCACACTCACGGCAGAACGTACCGGGTTTGCTGCTCGGGATAGCGCTGGCGGAAATGGCACACCACACCGAGGTTGATGTAGTTCGTGGCTTCCGGCGCGCCCAAGTGCTTTGAGGCATTGCGGTACAGGTAGGAAAGCTCGAGCCTTGTCGCACTGGCCGGGTCAATGAGATAACCCGCACGGAGCTCCCCATGGAACAACGTGGCCACTTCCAGGTTCCCTACCTCATAGCCGTAGTTCACCGGATTGCCCACCGCATCCACCGGACGGTCCGACTCCGGTCGGAAAATGTTATTCCCGTAGCTCTCCAAGGTATCGGTCCCCATCCAGGCCATGCTTGTCCGAAGACCATAGGACCACCGCCCCCGATCGCGTTCGACATGCAGGATGGCTTCCTGCACATTGGAACCGAACGGATGGGCGAGCGGTTGCCCGAAATGGGTGTAGTTCTGGCGGGTGTCCGAATGCGTGTACATGAACGGCCGGATGAAATTCCACTCCGCCCGCACACTTAATCCGTTCACCTTCAGCGCATTGCGCGCAATGACCCCCAATTGGACCGCCTGCTTGTTCGCGTACCATCCGGAGCCCGAACGCACCTCCCGAAGCACGAATTCGTCCAGCATCAGCTGCGAGTAGATCAAGGTGTGCTTGCCCACCTTCACGCTCAACCCCGTGCCCAGAAGGGCATTGTCAGGCGATCCGATGTTGAATTCCACCGGGCGATAAAAGATGACCGGGTTGAGGTAGTTCAGATCGAAACCGCGCGGATACAGGCTGTCTCCCGAGCTCCATACCACGGCCTCGAAGACCGACACGTTCACCCGTCGGCTCACGTTCCAGGACAGGTAGTGCATGCTGGTGTATTTCCCCTTGTACTTAT
>JAHEFL010000470.1 GCA_024640205.1 Flavobacteriales bacterium
CATTCGGCCACGAAGGCTGCCATCCTTTCCGCGGTGGTCCCGGGTGCGGGCCAGATATACAATCGCAAATATTGGAAGGCCCCCATCGTATGGGCCGGACTCGGGACCTGTGTGTACTTCATTCAGGACAACAACACGCAGTACAACAGGTACAAGGATGCCTACCTCGCCCTGGTGGATGGTGACCCCAACACGACCGATGAATTCAATGGGCAATACAGCGAGCAGCAGCTGCTGAACGTGGTGGACACGTACCAGCGATGGAGGGATCTCAGCTATATCGCTTTGGGTCTGGTGTACATGCTGAACGTGATGGACGCTTCCGTGGATGCCAATTTCGTGACCTTTGATGTAAGCCCGGACCTTTCCATGAAGCTGGGCCCTTCTCTCCCGATGTCGGCGCAGGGGGTTATTGGCCTGAAAGTCCAACTGGCTTTGAACTAAGCACTGTTGTCGGACCGTCCATCCGCATGACCGCCCGTTCGGCGCAAGTCGGCCGCTCGGCAAGCATACATCCGTTTAACTTCGGCACCTGACCGCCCCCACTCTGCTCTTCACACCGTAAGCAGGCATGGCCGGTGAGATCACGAACATGCGCATCGCCATCTATGGGTACGGTAAAATGGGCAAGGCCATCGAGCAGGCCGCGCTATCCCGTGGACATGAGGTGGTGTTGAGGGTGAATGCGTCCAATGCTGGGGAGGCTCCTGAACACGTTGATGTGGCCATTGATTTCAGTAAGCCCGACCAGGTACTTGCTAACATGCAGCTTTGTCTGGAGCACGGCGTACCGCTCGTGGTGGGTACCACGGGCTGGTATGATCATATGAACGAGGTACGTGCCATGGTAAAAGGTACCGGAGGCAGTCTGCTCTGGGCCAGCAATTTCAGTATTGGCGTGAACCTCTTCTTTCGCCTGAACCGCATGCTGGCGGGCTTGATGGACCAACAGCATGAGTATGCGGTACACATCGATGAGATCCATCATATCCACAAACTGGATGCGCCGAGCGGTACTGCCATCACGCTGGCCCGGGACATAGACCTGAATACCTCGCGCTTCAATGGACTGGAACTGACGGAGCGACCGGAACAGCGAAGCGAAGGAGCGGTACCTATAGCCAGCGAGCGCGTCGGCGAGGTAACTGGCAAGCATTCCGTTACCTGGTCCAGTGTAACGGACCGTATCATTTTAACTCACGAGGCTTTCGACCGGAGCGGGTTCGCCATGGGAGCAGTCATCGCGGCCGAATGGCTACAGGGTCGCAAGGGCCTGTTCACCATGGATGACGTGCTTGACCGTACGCGATGAATTCGAACGACCGATAACCAATTCCAAATCACCCGACCTTGATCCCCTACCTCTTTCTTTTCGCCTATCTCGCCGTGCTTTTGGCCAGTCTTTGGAAACTGTTCCAAAAAGCTGGTCGACCGGCCTGGGCCGGCTTGGTTCCCGGGTACAACATTTTTGTTTGGCTGAAGATATCAGGCAAGCCTTGGTGGTGGATATTCCTGTTCCTGGTGCCCGGCGTGAACCTGCTCATGTTCATCATCATGAACGTCAATATCTCCCTTGTGCTGGGCGAGCGGAGCTTGAAGGATCACGTGCTCATGGTTTTCCTGCCTTGGTACAAGATCCCGCAGATCATCTTTTCCGACAAGGCCTTTGTTGGTCCTGTCCCACCCACTGAGCGCAAACGAGGTTTGGCCGGCCAGTGGGGTGATGCGATCCTTTTCGCCGTCATCGTGGCCACCGTCTTCCGCACATACACCTTCGAAGCGTTCACGATCCCGACGCCATCCATGGAGAAGAGCCTCCTTGTCGGTGACTACCTTTTCGTGAGCAAACTGAGCTATGGTCCGCGAATGCCGATGACGCCGATCACATTCCCGTTCACGCACCACAGCATGCCCATCACCAATTCGCCATCCTTCGTTACCTGGTTCAGCCAACCTTACCGCAGGCTGCCCGGTTTTGGCGAACCGGAACGCGGGGATGCGATGGTCTTTAATTTCCCTGAAGGTGATACCGTGGTGGCCAACATCCAGAACCAGAGCTACTACCAGTTGGTACGGGATCATGGTCGGAAGAACGTGATGAACCCGAACTACCGTTCTCCACGCATGCTGAACAGCGAAGGGAAGAGTGTTCCCGGTGGTGGAATACTCGTTCGTCCATTGGACAAACGCGAGAATTATATCAAGCGATGTGTTGGCGTGGCGGGCGATACGCTGGAGGTGATCGCGGGGCGCGTACATATCAACGGCGTCGCGGAATCCCTGCCGCCTCAGGCTCAATATGGTTATGAGGCTCAACTCCTTGTGGACATCAGCACACCGCGGGCGGAACAGATGCTGAAAGTGCAGTACGACATCGCGATGG
>JAHEFL010000471.1 GCA_024640205.1 Flavobacteriales bacterium
CAACAGGTGATCGAAACCGGAACAGGAGGTGCCGCCGGGAACCTGGTGATCTGCGAGGTGGTGATGGTACACGTGGATGATGCGGTGCTGGATGAGAAGGGCAAGATCGATCAGCAGAAGATCGACCTGGTGGGCCGGATGGGCGGTCATTTCTACTGTCGCGCCCATGGCGATGCGCTCTTCGAGCTCGCGCAGCCCCATGCGCACATCGGGGTGGGTGTGGATGCCTTGCCGGGCTCGGCGCGCAGCAGCCCGGTACTCACCGGCAGCGATCTGGGCTTGCTCGGTGCGCTTACCGCCGTGCCAGATGAAACCGCTGTGAACGAATACAAGCTCACCGAATTGAGCGATACCTTCGTGGCACATCAGAACAACCCGGGCGAGCTGGAGCGATCGCTACATCGCCACGCGCAGGAACTGCTACGGCAGGGGCGCGTGGAGGAAGCGTGGAAAACCCTGCTCGCCTTCAACGCACGTTAGACAGAACGCATGGCACAGGCAAGCATCACCGGCACGATCAAGGTCGTAGGAAAGGTCCAGGAGGTATCGGAGAAATTCCGGAAACGCGAAGTGGTGATCACCGAATCCGGCGGACAGTACCCGCAGCATATCCCGGTGGAATTCACCCAGGACCGTTGCAGCCTGCTCGATAGCTTCAAGCCCGGCGAGGAGGTGACCGTTACCTGCTACGTGAACGGCCGCGAGTGGACCGGCAAGGATGGCGTGGCGAAGTACTTCCTGAGCCTGAAGGGCGACCGCATCGAGCGTAGAACGGAAGGCGGCGGAGGGCATGCATCGGCTGCTCCGGTGCACACCGCCGCGGACATGCCACCGATCGGGGGCGACGAGGACGACCTGCCTTTTTAAAGTGCACGACTTCGGGTCCTGATGGCCCCCCCGGTTCTAGACGTCATCGTGCGGTGACCGAACGGGTATCCAGAGCGTCCCGCAGCCCGTTCCCCACCATCATGAAGGCCAAGGTGAGCAGCATGATACACACCCCCGGTAGCAGGGCAAGGTGCCATAGCTCAGTGGTGATGTACGGGTAGTAGCTCCGGATCATTCCACCCCAGCTTACCATCGGAAGTTGCGCCCCGATGCCCAGGAAACTGAGGCCCGCTTCCATGAGGATAGCCGTCGCGAAGTTCGCTGCGCTGATCACGATGACCGGCCCCATGACGTTGGGCAGGATATGCTTGAAGATGATGCGGCCATGGGTATATCCCAGCGCCTTCGCCGCTTCCACATATTCCATTTCGCGCACCCTGATCACTTCCCCGCGAACGATGCGCGCCACCTCCACCCACATCGTGAGGCCCACGGCCACGAAGACCTGCACGAATCCTTTGCCGAGGGCCAGCGTGATGGCGATGACCAGCAACAGCGTGGGGATGCTCCAGATCACGTTCACCAACCACATGATGGCATCATCCACCGGCCAACGGAACCTGCGACCGAACAGCTTGAACGCCGGCCGCTCCGCCCGGAAGTAACCGGCCAGCGCTCCCAAGGGGATACCGATGAGCAGCGAGATGAGCACGGCGATCAGGCCCACGCTCAACGAGATGAAGGTGCCGGCCATCAGGCGGCTCAGTACATCGCGACCAAAGCCGTCGGTGCCCAGCGCGTAGCGCTCGGTGACCAGAACAGGAAGGATGCTCTGCTCACGGACCTCTATCGGTTCCGGCACGAGTTCGTTGTGACCATTGAGCCGCTCGAATTCCACCCGGTCCCCTTCGAAGGATACCGTGTGAATGGGGATCCGCTCCCCCGTTCCGGGGAACACCAGGAAACGACAGGTGAAGCCGGGCGGTTGGTCCTTGATGCCCAACTCCTGGTGCGATGCCCACGGGCTGCCATCGGGACGGATGACCGGACCCAGGAGGGCGATGAGGACGGCCAACGCGATGGTCACCATCCCTGCTACCGCAAGTCGGTTCTGCAGCAACCGGCCCCAGGCCATGCGACCGAGGCTTTGGGAGGTGGTGTCCGGAGTGTTCAAATGCGGCGGCCTTTCCACGTGGGATGGACGAAGATCGACAGGATCGCGATGATCGGTGCCGAGACCGAGAATGCAAGCAGTGAAAGGACGGCCCCGGCGGCATGCATCCAGGTTGGCTGCTCGTGATCCTCCGCACGTTGCAGCGGTGCGAAGAACGCTGCCATGGTCCCGCTGAGCCGCACGATCGGGACGACCCACAAAAGCCACGCGCCGATGAGCAGGGCCCAGGTGAATACCAACCGATCGCCGATCTGCACTTGCTGTACCACCGCGGTCGTCACCCCCAACAGGAACCAGGGGAAGAGCACCACGACCGCCGCCGCGAAGGAACCCGTTACCTGACGGACGGCTCGCATTTTTCCTGCCCAACGCA
>JAHEFL010000472.1 GCA_024640205.1 Flavobacteriales bacterium
CAGTAGCATCCTTGTCGGTAGTTCACTTGCATACTTCGCAGGTGAATTCCGATGGGCAGTGCTTG
Source organism: Flavobacteriales bacterium (assembly GCA_024640205.1). Taxonomy (GTDB): domain Bacteria; phylum Bacteroidota; class Bacteroidia; order Flavobacteriales_F; family PHOS-HE28; genus PHOS-HE28. The sequence continues at coordinate 66 of JAHEFL010000472.1, forward strand.
CGATCGCCATGATCACTGCCGTTCTCTTACAAGTGCTCAGCAACCTCGCCAACGACCTCGGCGATCATTTGAACGGAGCGGACGACCACGGTCGTATCGGTCCTACTAGGAGTGTACAGAGCGGTGCGATCTCCGCGGCGAGCATGAAACAGGCCGTGATCATTCTGGGCGTGCTTTCCCTGATAAGCGGGCTTTCACTTATCCTATATGCCCTGGGTGCCACATGGACGACTTTCTTCTTTTTCCTGCTCGGTCTTGCCTCCATTGGAGCAGCGGTCCGTTATACCTATGGCAGGGACCCGTACGGCTATTCCGGACTTGGTGATATCAGTGTCTTCTTCTTCTTTGGTCTTGTTGCCGTTGTAGGTACCTATTTCCTGCACGTCCGGACCTTGGGGACGTCCATCTTTCTTCCCGCCGCTGGATTCGGCCTACTGAGCACGGGCGTACTGAACGTGAACAATATGCGCGACCTGCGGAACGACGAGGCTAACGGAAAGCGGACCATGGCCGTCCAGCTCGGCATGGCCCATGCGAAAGGGTACCATGGCATCCTGATCATTGGCGGGATCTGTTGTCTAATAGCCTACACAGCGCTGAATTTCAAGGGCATGCCACAATGGGCGTTCCTCATCACGACGCCATCGCTGGCGGCCCATCTAAGGTCAGTGATCCGCGGTCATGACCCGGCCGCCTTGGATCCTCAACTGAAGCGTCTGGCGATGGGGACCTTCGTCACGGCTGTTGCGTTCTCACTTGGTCTCTTCGTGGTAACATGATAAAAGCGCGCTGGATCGAACGTATCCTGGAACCCCGATTCACGTTGGGTACGAGCAAAGGGAGCATTGAGGCGCGTACGGTCTGGTACCTGATCGCTTGGTATCATGCTCGTCCCGGGATCCAAGGGATCGGAGAGGCTGCGCTATTTCCAGGCCATAGCAGGGAGTTCCCTGCCGATGTCAAGGTGAAGCTGATCGAACTATGCCAGCGCACTGACGATTGGCAACAACGCTTGAGCGGTGATCTGGTGGAGGTGCCCAGCGTGCGCTTTGCAGTGGAACAATGTCTGTTGGACCTTGAGCGCAGCGGGACCAAACACCTGTTCCCTTCGGAGTTCACCCTTGGCAAGCGTGGTATTCCGATCAATGGTCTGGTGTGGATGGGCGACAAACGGACCATGCGCGAACGGATCCGGGAACAATTGGAGCAGGGTTGTACGACCTTGAAAATGAAGATCGGTGCCATTGGTTGGGACGACGAATTGGAATTACTGAGCGAGGTCCGTTCCGAATATCAACCCGCTGATCTGGTGATCCGTGTGGACGCGAACGGGGCATTCGATCAGAACCGGGTGCATGGTGTTCTGGAACAACTTGCGGAGCTTGACGTCCATAGTATCGAACAACCGATCGCGGCAGGTCTGATCGAGGCCATGGCCGAGCTATGCGTGGACCCACCCTTACCCATTGCCCTTGATGAGGAGCTCATCGGCCACAACAGGTTGGAGAACAAGAGGGATCTCCTGGACCACATCAGGCCACAGTTCATCGTCATCAAACCAAGTCTGGTGGGCGGATTTGTTGCGACCCGCGAATGGATCGAACTGGCAACCGAAAGAGGGATCGGATGGTGGATCACCTCGGCACTTGAAAGCAGCATTGGCTTGAACGCGATCGCGCAGTTCACCGCAACATTGGAATCCGAAATGGCCCAAGGGCTAGGGACCGGCAAGGTGTATTCCAACAATATCCCATCTCCCTTATTCACCGAGAAGGGCTTCCTCCATTACAGACCGGAAGGCATTTGGGACCTCTCCTCCTTGCGCCATGTCGACAGTTAGGAGCGACCGCCCCGAGGGGCAATACTGGCCCATGACACTGATGGTGGACGGCATCGTGCTGGAGGGTCCTGCCATTCTCGATGCCATCCGGTCCTTGCCGGCGCATCGCGAGGACCCCATGGGCTGGACCGCGTCCCTGATAACGACCGTACAACACCTGCTGGGAACCGGGAGCGGTCTTCCTGCGACGACCAGCGGAACCACTGGACCACCCAAGCAATTCATCATCCCGCGGAGCGACCTGGTGGAAAGTGCGCGCCTGACCGGTTCGACCTTCGGATTGCGGAGCGGCGACAGGGTGCTTCATTGCCTGCCCTGCGAATTCATCGCTGGGAAGATGATGCTTGTACGGGCGATGGTACTCGGACTGGACCTTCATTTCAGCCCACCTCGTGGAGAGGTCCTGACCGAGCTCGGAACCACCGATCACTTCCGCTTCGCGGCCATGGTACCGATGCAATTGGACAAG
>JAHEFL010000054.1 GCA_024640205.1 Flavobacteriales bacterium
TTACGGTCGGACCCGGATGTGGAGGTACTGGCCACATCCAGGGGACCCGATCGAACCCCGGCCTCAGGGGAGGATCCCGGTGCTTATATCTATCGGTCCATGGACATTACAGTACAGGAGGAGGTCGATACCGTGTTTGATGATCTGTGCCCTGAAGTCGTTATCCATACGGCGGCGTTGACGAACGTGGATACCTGTGAATTGGATCCGGAAACTTGCCGTTTACAGAACGTCACTGCGACGGGATACCTCTTGCAGGCCGCCCTCCGGCATGATGCCCATTTCATCCACCTGAGCACGGATTTCGTGTTCGACGGGAGATCGGGACCATACAGGGAGGAGGATGCTCCCTCGCCCCTGAGCCAGTATGGCCAGAGCAAATTGGACAGTGAAAGGCTGGTGATGGGATCGGGTTTGTCCAAGTGGGCCATCGCACGCACCATTATCGTGTACGGTGTGGCCGAGGGCCTGTCCCGATCGAATGTGGTCCTCTGGGCTAAGAATGCCCTGGAGAATGGGGACCCCATACGGGTGGTCGACGATCAATGGCGAATGCCAACACTGGCCGAGGATCTCGCGGATGGTTGCATCCGGATCGCAAAACAAGGCGCAACCGGGATATATCACCTCAGTGGTCCGGAAGGTATGAGCATTCTGGAACTCGTTCATCGTGTCGGGGATCATTTCGGGTTGGATACCTCCGTGATCACCGCCATCAAGAGCGACAGCCTCGGGCAGCCTGCAAAAAGGCCGCCCCGGACCGGGTTCATCCTGGACAAAGCACGGCGGGATCTTGGTTATGAACCGAGGGGTCTCAGCGCCGGATTGAACGTGCTGCAACAGCAATTGGTTGAATAGCCGTAAGGGCCTTGATATGCCGGTGCGGTGATGGGATGTTTCCTTTTTCGCAATGCTATCTTGGGCGGCTTCAATAGGAACACATGGCACTAAAACAGAACGAGGCCTGGGGTACCAGGGTAGGCTTGATCCTTGCCATGGCGGGGAATGCTGTCGGTCTGGGTAATTTCCTCCGGTTCCCTGTGCAGGCCGTGAACAACGGGGGAGGTGCCTTCATCATTCCGTACCTGGTCTGTTTCCTGTTGATGGGGATCCCCCTTTTGTGGATCGAATGGAGCATGGGTCGCTATGGTGGACGCTCCGGTAACCACAGCACGCCCTTCATTCTGGATAACATGACCAAGAAGGCCTTCTGGAAGTACTTCGGTGTGTTCGGGATCTTTACCAACGTTGCCGTGGCGGCCTACTACTGCTACATCGAGAGTTGGACCATGAGCTATGTGTGGCACAGCCTTCGGGGAACCTTCGATGGCTTGAGCCAATCCGAGGTAGCCCAGTTCTTCATCAATTATGTGGATGTGGCCCATAGTATGACGGGGATCCCCTATGAGGCCGTGGTCTTTTACGTGCTGTGTCTCGCACTCAATACGTTCATCCTTTCGCGGGGTCTGCGTGGCGTTGAGCGGGCGGCACAGATCGGAATGCCCTTGTTGGTATTGTTCGGGATATTCCTCGCTTTGCGTGGCCTGACGTTGGGTACGAGCGGGGCCTCTGAGGAAGTGCCGGGCGCCAGTGCATGGGACGGTATCAATTTCCTTTGGACGCCGCAATTCGACAGCTTGAGCAACCCGAAAGTATGGCTAGCCGCTGCCGGTCAGATCTTCTTCACATTGAGCGTGGGTATGGGGACGATCCATTGTTACGCGGCCTATGTGCGGAGCAAGGATGACATTGCACTGAACGCGGTCAGTGCAGGCTTCACGAACGAGTTCGTGGAAGTGGTGCTCGGCAGTTTGATCGTGATACCTATCGCTGCCGGCTACCTCGGTCTGGATTGGGTAAAGGAGAATGCCGGCTTCGGAATGGCCTTTCAGACCATGCCCTACCTGTTCGAGAAATGGGGCCCGATCCTCAGTGCATTGGCCGGTGTCATGTGGTTCGGTCTCCTCTTTTTTGCGGGGATCACGAGCAGTCTGGCCATGGGAACACCATGGATGGGTTTCATGCGGGACGAGTTCGGTTGGAACAGGAACAAGGGAGCCCTCACGTTCGGCCTGCTCGTTCTGGCTTTGGGACTGCCGACCGTTTTCTTCTACCAATACGGTGTCTTCGATGAATATGATTACTGGGCCGGCACAGTAAGCCTTGTTGTGTTCGCGTTGGCGGAAACGATCCTGTTCTCCTGGATATTCGGTATTGACAAGGGCTGGGCTGAATTGAACGAAGGGGCGGACATCCGTCCTCCGCGGGTGTACAAGTTCATTATCAAGTACATCACACCCTTGCTGCTGTCATTCGTATTTCTTGGATCGCTGTTCACGCCGCTTGGTAATGAATGGCAGGACGCGTTCGTATCCCTTTTCGCCGGGCGGGGTTGGCAATTGGATGATTCCTCCTTGGTGCAAATGGTCGCCAACAGTGGCCTGAACAAGCAGATCGCTTCCGCGACCGACCCCGATACCATCGCTGCGTTGAAGGACCGTAAATTCTTCGTGAACATGACGAGACTCCTGCTCTCCCTGACGTTCGTCGCGCTATGCGGCATGGTTTATCTTGCAGGTATCCGTCGTTCACGCGTGGCCGATCAAACCGCTAAAGCATGAATACCAGCGCCCTGATCCTGATGGTATGTGTCCAACTCACAGTGATGGGTTGCGTGGCCTACTTCTATTTCCGGGTGCTTACGACCCCACCGAAGGCGGAGCCCGACAGCTACTCGGATAACGACGACGAGCCGCGCTGAGCGACTTGGCGCCATCCGATATTTTGATAGGGTATGCGTCAGCGTCCGTTGAAGCCCTTGCGGCAGCAGATCAATGATCTGCTGCATTTACACACTGGTGAGCGCCGGGGCTTCCTGCTGATGATGGCATTGCTCATCCTGCTGTCAGGCTGGGTCGTATTGGAACAATGGATCTTCGCACCGGCACGAACGGATCTCGAACCCATCCGTGCGCGGATGGAGGCCTGGGTCGCTGAGCGACGAGCTGCCGAGGCCAGGGATCGAACGGAGCATGAACCGTTCCCCTTTGACCCGAATACGATCGAAAGGAAGGAGTGGATCGACCTTGGATTCACCGATCGCCAAGTGGATGGTATCGAACGGTACATGTCCAAGGGCGGTCGCTTCAGGGTGAAACGCGATCTGGCCAAATTGTACAGTATCAGGCCTGGGCAGTATGAACGACTGGAACCGTTCATCCTATTGCCGGACAGCGTTCCGCGGAGAACCTATAGGCAGAAGGAAAGATACCCACGTGGCGATGGAACGAAGATGGAGCAATGGCCGAGCAGGACCGCTGATCACCGTGATCTTTCCCCAACCCGTCGTGTGGAGGTGAATTCGGCGGATAGTGCGGAACTGGTCGCGCTTTCAGGGATCGGACCTTCATTCGCCAAGGGGATCCTGAAATACCGGGAAAGCTTGGGCGGTTATGTCTCGCTCGATCAATTGGCCGAGGTGTATGTCCTTCAGGACAAGCCCGATGCCGTTCAGCGATTGAAGGATCTGCTGGTGGTCGATACGCTGGCCATAAGAAAGATCCCGGTCAATACCTGCACCGTAGAGGAGCTGGCGGCGCATCCCTACGTTCGTTGGAAGCTCGCGAAGCCGCTGGTTGCCTTTCGGCAGCAGCATGGACCGTTCCAGCGTGTGGAGGACATACGCGGCTGTGTACTCGTGAACGAGGAGGTGTTCCGTAAACTTGCTCCCTACCTGAGCGTGGAGTGACTACCCTGAAGACCCGATTGGAGAATGCGATCCGCGATGTGCCGGATTTCCCCAAGCCCGGTATTCTGTTCCGCGATATCACGCCAGTGTTGGAGGATCCGGCCCTTTGCCAGGCCATCACGAGTGGATTCCAGGAACAACTGAAGGACCTGTCGGTCGATGCGATCGCAGGCATTGAAAGCCGTGGGTTCCTCTTTGGTGTACCCCTCGCACTTGCGATGGGCGTGCCGTTCATCACGGTAAGAAAGAAGGGGAAATTGCCGTGGCGGACGGTGACCTATAAGTACGATCTGGAGTACGGTAGTGCCGAGGTTGAAATGCATGTGGATAGCGTCAGACCCGGTATGCGCGTGCTGGTCCACGATGACCTTCTTGCCACAGGTGGAACGGCTGCCGCTGCTGCTGAACTCGTGCGCATGCAGGGTGGTACATTGGCGGGCTTTTCCTTCCTGATAGAACTGTCGTTCCTGAAAGGGAATGAACGACTTGAACGATACGACTCCCGTATTGTCACCCTATTGACCTACTGAACCATGGAATTCGTAGTTTCCGAAAGTCGATCAATGATCGCACAGGCCGTTCGCGATCTGTGCGAGCGCGAGTTGAGGCCTCACGTCATGGATTGGGATGAATCCCAGCGATTCCCGATCGAACTATTCAAGGACCACTTCGGTCCTTCGGGCATGCTCGGGGTTCTGGTCCCCGAAGAGTTCGGCGGTGCTGGCCTTGGGTATTTCGAATATGTGGACACCATTGTGGAGGTCGCGAGGATCTGTGGCAGTGTTGGATTAAGCGTAGCCGCGCATAACAGCTTGTGCACGGGGCATATACTCCAGTTCGCTAACGAGGATCAGAAACGGAAGTGGCTTCCGGAACTGGCCAGCGGTCGATGGCTCGGGGCATGGGCGCTGACCGAACCCAATACGGGTAGCGATGCCATGCGCATGAAATGCACGGCTCGAAAGGAGGGTAGCGACTGGATCCTGAACGGCACCAAGTGCTGGATCACCCATGGGGTCAGTGGCGACTTGGTGGTGGCCATTGTCCGGACCGGTGAACTGCTTGATAGCCGTGGAATGACCGCTTTCGTCATTGAGCGAGGTACCAAGGGCTTGAAAGCGGGTAAGAAGGAGAACAAGCTGGGTATGAGGGCCAGCGAGACCGCGGAGGTGATCTTTGATGAATGTCGCGTGCCCGAAGGGAACATCCTTGGCCAGGTAGGTGAAGGATTCCAGCAGGCCATGAAGGTGCTGGATGGTGGCCGGATAAGTATCGCTGCGCTTTCCCTGGGGATCGCCAAAGGAGCCTATGACGCCAGCGTGAAGTATGCCAAGGAGCGCGAGCAGTTCGGGGAGCCTATCGCCAATTTCCAGGCCATCGCGTTCAAGCTGGCGGACATGGCCACACGGATCGAAGCGGCGGAGCTGTTGACCATGCAGGCCGCGGATCTCAAGAACAGGGGTAGGAAGATGACCAAGGAAAGTGCGATGGCCAAGTATTATGCGAGCGAGGTGGCCGTCTCTGCCAGTAATGATGCCGTTCAGATCTTCGGGGGGTACGGGTACACCAAGGATTTCCCGGTGGAGAAGTTCTACAGGGACAGCAAGTTATGCACCATCGGAGAGGGGACCAGCGAGATCCAGAAGCTCGTCATCAGTCGCAATGTGCTGAAGGCTTGATCGACCGACGAACGACCTCTTCGCGTGACCTTTTCATCATATCGTTGCAATGATCGCACATCCTTCTATCTTTGCGCCCCCGAAACCAAGAACAGAACATGCTGATCATCCCGGTCAAGGAAGGCGAAAGCATCGATAAGGTGCTGAAGAAATTCAAGAAAAAATTCGAACGTACCGGCACCATGCGCCAGTTGCGCAGGCGCCAGGCGTTCACGAAGCCCTCGGTGGCGCGCCGCAAAGAGGTCATCCGTGCGAGTTACAAACTGCAGCTTTTGACCGAGGAGCAATAGGCGTTGATATTCCCTCGTTGGAAGGCGAAAGGTCCCTGGGACTTTTCGCCTTCTTTGCATTGGCATGCTCACGGAGCGGTATCTGGATCACCTGAAGTTCGAGAAGCGGTGCAGCGATCACACCGTTGCCGCCTATGGACGAGATCTGGAACAGTTCTCGGAATTCTTGATGACGCTGGATATCGATCAACCCGAAATGGCTACGGACAGGGCGGTCCGGGCCTGGTTGATGCAACTCATGGAAAGGGGTATGGGAGCACGCAGCGTGAACCGGAAACTCAGTTCGTTGAGGGGATTCTTCCGATTTGCGCGTATGACGGGTTCCGTGGTTTCGGAGCCCACGGCATTGATCGAGCCACCAAAGAACCCCAAGAGGCTCCCTGAATTCGTGGAGGAGTTCCGGATGGAACGGCTTTTTGAAGAGATGATCTGGCCGGATGGTTTCAAAGGCCGTTCGGAACGACTGGTCATGGAACTCCTGTACGGCACTGGCATGCGTCTGGCGGAATTGATGGGTCTTCGGGTGAGTGATGTGGATCTTGCGTCCGGTACCGTTCGTGTGCTGGGAAAAAGGAACAAGGAACGCCTGCTTCCCATGGCGGATCAATTGATCGACCTTATTAGAAGCTACCTCACGGAAAGGACCCTATTATTCGGGGCGCCATCCGGCTCCGGACCCCTGCTGGTCGGAGTCACGGGGCAACCACTGGCCCGTAGGAGCGTACAAAGGCTCGTGACGCATTATCTTAGTGGGGTTACCTCGCAGGAAAAACGAAGCCCGCATGTCCTGCGACACACATTCGCCACCCATATGCTTGAGAACGGGGCCGATCTGAACGCCGTGAAGGAACTCCTCGGTCATGCTGGCTTGGCGGCCACGCAGATATACACGCACAACACGGTTGAGAAACTGAGAAAAGTACACGCACAAGCCCATCCTCGCGGGGGGCGCGGTACGGATGTCGAACCAAATAACAGTTAGGAAGTACCATGAACGTACAAGTGCAATCGATACACTTCGACGCGGATGTGAAATTGGTCGAATTCATCAAGGAGCGGCTGAACAAATTGGACCAGTTCCATGACAAAATAATCGGTGCGGAAGTTTTCCTCCGCCTGGACCATGATGGGGCCAACAGGGAGAACAAAGTGGTGGACATCAGACTGACGGTACCGGGGAAAGAACATTTTGCGAAGCGCCAGGGCAAGACCTTTGAGGAGGCGGCCACGGCCACGGTGGAAGCGCTTCGAAGCCAGGTGGAACGTAGCAAGGACAAGGTCCGTAAGGCATCGTAACGGAACTTCCGATATCCGTTCCGAGCAGAACGGTCCAGCTTTGGCCGGGGCCACGACAAAAGTCGTGGCCCCGGTTGTTTGGTTGAGAACGGTTTCTTACTACATTTGCAGGCCCAATTCAGGCCTATCCCGGTCGGAAAAGGGAAGAAAGTACGTTCTTTTCCTTGCTGTACAGGCCAATGTAGCTCAGCTGGTAGAGCAGCTGATTTGTAATCAGCCGGTCGTGGGTTCGAGTCCCTCCATTGGCTCCGCGAGCCGATCCATGGGGAGATACCCAAGCGGCCAACGGGGGCAGACTGTAAATCTGCTGTCTTACGACTTCGTAGGTTCGAATCCTGCTCTCCCCACCATCTCGTCCGGAGCTTTCAGGATCCTTAGGGAAACTGTGAACGCACGAGGAGGATCGACCATGACCGGATAATTTGCGGGAGTAGCTCAGTTGGTAGAGCATCAGCCTTCCAAGCTGAATGTCGCGGGTTCGAGTCTCGTCTCCCGCTCGACGTCACTGACCACAATGGGTCGGTGCCGGAAACCAACGATCCGGCGCGCCGGATCAGCGCACCGGCCTTTGTAGCTCAGAGGTAGAGCACTTCCTTGGTAAGGAAGAGGTCACGGGTTCAATTCCCGTCAAAGGCTCAACGGAAAAGGTACGGCGCCGTGAAGCCGTGCAAAGGCATTTGGCCGTGCAGTATTGAAACAGGACACACACAACACGAAGAACAACAAACGACCGAACGACAATGGCAAAGGAGACCTTCCAACGTGACAAGCCCCACGTCAACATCGGCACCATTGGTCACGTTGACCATGGCAAGACCACGTTGACCGCGGCCATTACAACCGTACTCGCCTCCAAGGGCCTGTCCGAATTGCGGAGCTTTGACTCCATCGACAATGCACCTGAGGAGAAGGAGCGCGGTATCACCATCAATACCTCACACGTTGAGTACTCGACGGCTGCGCGGCACTATGCCCACGTGGATTGCCCGGGTCACGCTGACTATGTGAAGAACATGGTCACCGGTGCCGCCCAGATGGACGGCGCGATCCTGGTCGTGGCGGCTACTGATGGTCCCATGCCCCAGACGCGTGAGCACATCCTGCTTG
>JAHEFL010000473.1 GCA_024640205.1 Flavobacteriales bacterium
ATTTATCCATGGAACGGGCACTGGGTGCGCTACGACAACCGCAAGAAAGGTGGTGAGTTCTATGGAGATTTCCGTGGCAACTTCATGCGCGGCCGGGGTGACTATATGGGTGTCGCCGGCAGCCTGAACGATAACGCGGATGTAACGGCACCGGTGTTCAGCTACTGGCCGAATGACTACGGTCTCTACAACATGGCGGGCAACGTGAGCGAATGGGTGATGGACGTTTACCGTCCCTTGAGCCCTGAGGACAATGACGATTTCCGGCCCTTCCGGGGGAACGTCTTCTCCACCAAGGTCCTGAACAGTGATGGGGTCATCGAGGAGAAGCACGACCTCGTGGTGTATGACCTGAACGGCATCAAGTACTACCTCAACGAGTTCCAGCTGGCCATGCAGGGCCGTGCCACGGATGAGGAGGCGGAATTGATCGATCAGTTGCTCACGCAGATCGAGGAGTCCATCGAATTCTTCAATACGAGGAAGCAGGACGCCGCGATGCAACGTGTGCAGGACATGGTCGATGTCATCAAGAGTTCATCGATCCAATCCGACATCCAGCCCAAATTACTGAGTGGCATCTCGGACTACCAGATGGACCAGCCTGGTGATGTGCGGTGGAGGAATGTGACCGTGGAGGAGAACATCGACCGTCGGAACTATCGTCAGTCGGACAACATCGATTTCCGTGATGGCGATATTGAGAGCAGCATCTACTATGACCAGGCCGACTACGAAGGCAATCCGATGTATGACTGGGGGAAGACCTCCCTGGTGAACGATCGAAGCCGGGTATACAAAGGAGCTTCCTGGGCGGATCGGATCTATTGGGCCAATCCGGCCACGCGTCGTCATCTGGACGAGCGCCAAAGTACGGCCACCATCGGTTTCCGTTGTGCCATGACCCGGGTGGGCAGCCCACGCGGATTGGGTGATGGAAAGCGACGCGACAAGCTGGAGCGATAAGCGCCGCCACGCCCGTTATCTTTCGAGCCCCTGGATATCCTCCAGGGGCTCGTTCATTCATGACGACCTCCCACCCGCTCCTACCGGACTTCCTGGAATGTTCCGGGGCCTGCACGGATACCCGCAGCATCAGCAAGGATTCGATGTTCTTCGCCCTGAAGGGACCGAACTTCGACGCCAACAGCTTTGCTCTTGAAGCCTTGGAAAAGGGGGCGCGCTGCGCCGTAGTGGATGATGCGGGCATCCCGTCATCGGACCGGATCATCCATGTACCTGATGTTCTCCTGGCGTTGCAGGACCTGGCCCGCGCGTATCGACGCCGTTACGATATTCCTGTGATAGCCATTACAGGCAGTAATGGGAAGACCACCACCAAGGAGCTGATCCATGCCGTACTGGAGCGTGACCGCCCCACACTGGCGACCACGGGCAATCTGAACAACCACATCGGTGTGCCGCTTACGTTGTTGCGGCTGGAAGAAAAGCATCGGATCGCGATCATCGAAATGGGCGCCAACAAGGTGGGCGACATAGCTGAGCTCACGGCGATCGCCGAGCCGACCCACGGCATGATCACGAACATCGGCAAGGCGCATTTGGAGGGCTTCGGTGGATACGAGGGCGTGGTCAAGGCCAAGACCGAGATGTATGCCTTCATTGATGGTCAAGGCGGCACCTTGTTCGTTCATGCGGAGGATGAATTGCTGATGCAGCGATCCGAGGGCATCGACAGGATCACCTACGGAAGGACAGGGAACGCGGGAACATCAGGGGATGCGGTGGGCGCTGGGCCCTTTCTGGAAGTGGCGTTCGCCGGAAAGGATGGGAATGCCTACCACGTGAACACCAAGCTCATCGGCAGCTACAATCTGCCGAACGTCATGGCTGCCGTGGCCATTGGTCAGCACTTCGGTGTTGCTGACCAGGATATCGCGGAGGCCCTGACCGCCTATACGCCAAGCAACAACCGCTCACAGTTCATCGATACGGGACGCAACCATGTGATCATGGACGCATACAACGCGAATCCATCGAGCATGAAAGCCGCGCTCGAGAATTTCGCGGGGATGGCCAGCGAACGGAAGAAGGTGGCCATCATTGGGGGAATGAAGGAACTCGGCGATGCCAGTTCCCAGGAACACCGGGCCATCATTGACCTGGTGGATCGTTCCGGACTGGAGGCGATCTATGTCGGAAGCGAGTTCATGGAACACGCAGGACCCGGACTGAACGTGTATCCGGATGCCGCTAGTGCCCTGCGTGAATTGGGAAATAAGCCACTATTGGGGCACCTCGTCCTTGTGAAGGGATCGCGCGGAACCGCGCTGGAAAAACTGATCCCGGCCCTCTAACCCTTCAGTACACCCCGGCTGATCACGATGCGCTGCACCTCG
>JAHEFL010000474.1 GCA_024640205.1 Flavobacteriales bacterium
ACTGGCCGTGGTCACGGAATAATTCTCCAGTTCAAAGTTCAAGCGCAAGGTCTGACGCAGGGCCTCCTCGTCCTCCACCAGTAATACCCGTCGCTTGCCTTGTACCTGATCCATGGATGCAAATATGGCCCCCAGCTACCTTTGGCTCCCCATGATATTCACCGCCGAACATGTGCGCAAGGCCAATGACCTTTGTACTGGAACGCTGGAATCGACGCTCGGCATCTGCTTCATGGTGGATGAATTAGGCCGGCTTCTTGCCACTCTGCCAGTGGACCAACGCAACAAACAACCGATGGGTTTGCTGCACGGTGGAGCCACGGCGGCATTGGCCGAATCGCTGGCAAGCATGGCTTCCTACTTGTTGATCGATAGCTCGGTAAAGGGCATCGTGGGTATAGAGGTGAACGCGAACCATGTGAAAGGTGTTCGGGAAGGAATGATCACTGCTACCGCTGAACCGGTCCACCTGGGTCGCACCATGCACGTCTGGAACCTGACGGTACGAAATGATGCCGGCGAAACCTGCGCCGTCTGTCGGATGACTAACCTGGTGATCGACCAGCGCTGAGCGGATGGGGGACCTCCTGGAAGCTCTGCAATGGTGCCTGGACCGGGGGTTGACATTCGCGGCTTTCAGGTCCGGCCAAGCAGTGGAGCTCTGGGTCCAGGACGAACCCCAATTGACCGCATTACGGCCCGAAGCTTTGGACAAGGAGCAGGACGTATTCCTGGTCGTTCCATTTCAGGACCCGGATGGCGCGGTATTTACACTCCGCCCTGACCATCGCTACGAGTTCGGAGAAGGAGCGATCGATCTTGATCGATTGCTCTCCGCGGTCACGGTATCCGTCGAAGATCGACCTCCCATCGCCGAATGGGATGAAAAAGGTCATGCGGAAGCCGTGAATGAAGCTCTTTCCGCCATTCGAAGTGGTCCGCTCACGAAGGTGGTCCTTTCCCGATGCCTGCGGGTACCTTTTCCAAGAGCACGACTTTCCGATCTGTTCCGAGCAGGGTTGGAACAATACCCGGAAGCCTTCGTGTGTCTATTGAATTGTCCGGAGTTCGGCACCTGGTTGGGCGCATCACCGGAAAGGCTTCTGTGCGTGGAGAAAGGATACGCGGAGATCGATTCGATCGCAGGTACGATGCCCCGTGGGATCGCGCCAGTGAGCCCGGAACTCTGGGGCGGAAAAGAGCGCAACGAGCAGGAACAAGTAACCCAAGGCATAGTGGAGGCCTTGCGCTCCATGGGTGCCGGTAGCATTTCGCTATCCGGAACGACGGTGATGAATGCCGGTAGTATTGCCCATCTCCATACCCGGGTGCGATCGGTTCTCGGCAACCTATCCGTCGGAAAACTTTTGGATCGGCTGCATCCGACCGCCGCCGTGTGCGGGCGACCTACCTTGGATGCACTTCGTTTCATTCAGGATCATGAGGCTTGTTCCCGTGGGCTTTATGCCGGATCATGGGGTCCCTGGCAGGTGGACGGGACCACCTCCTTGCACGTCAATATTCGTTGTGCCGAGTGGCGTGGTAATGACGCGTATTTGCACGTAGGTGGTGGCATCACCGTCGGAAGTGATCCGCGTCTTGAATGGCAGGAAACCGAGCACAAGGCACGGACGTGGTCCGACCTGATGAGCGCCGCACCACAGCGGATATCTTAGTCCCTTCCATGCCCACCTCGGATCATTTCGCTGCAGCAGAACTTGCCCGCCTTTGCGCCGAACATGGCGTGCGATTCGCGGTCACCAGCCCGGGGTCAAGAAGTGCACCGCTCATCATAGCCTTCTCTAACGAGGAACGGATCACCTGTTTACAGATCATCGACGAGCGTAGCGCCGGGTTCTTCGCCTTGGGTATGGCGGAGCAACTTTCCGCACCGGTCGCCCTCATTTGTACCAGTGGCAGCGCTGTGTTGAATTATGGACCAGCCGTGGCGGAGGCTTACTACAAGCGTGTCCCTTTGGTGGTGATATCGGCGGACCGACCTGAGGAATGGAGCGATCAGGGCGAAGGCCAGGCGATAAGACAGGAAGGTGTGTTGAATGCGCATACCAGATCCTCCGTCCAACTTCCACGGGATCCTTCCGACGATCTGAGCAAATGGCATTGCCGTCGCTCGATCAATTCAGCGCTGACCGCTGCCGTGAACCCTGTCGCCGGTCCGGTGCACCTGAATGTTCCATTCAGTGAGCCCCTCTACGGCAAGACCGATAACGTTGACTCCCGGACCAGTGCGATCCGACAAGTTCCGATAGTGACCTCCCTTGATCCGGGGAGCGCCGTTCAACAGGCCCATGCCATCAATGGCAGGGAGCGCGTGTTGATCCTCGCAGGCCAAGGGA
>JAHEFL010000055.1:0-6008 GCA_024640205.1 Flavobacteriales bacterium
ACGCTTTTTCATCGATGACGGCCCCGATGAAGTTCCGGAAGTCTCCCGGCTCGCCCATCTTCATGTCGGCCAGGTCGGCGAGCAGCTCCTTCTTCACCTGTGGCCAGAGGGTGTCCGGAATGTACGCACGGCTTGCTGCGCTGCATTTCTGGCCTTGGAATTCGAAGGCTCCGCGTGAAAGGGCCGTCGCTACGACCACAGGGTCCGCGCTCGGGTGTGCGATCACGAAATCCTTGCCTCCGGTCTCTCCCACGATCCGTGGATAGCTGCGGTAAAGCGGTAGGTTATTCCCGATGGTCTGCCAGATATGGCGGAATACCGCCGTGCTGCCGGTGAAGTGGATGCCTGCGAAATCCTTGTGTTTGAAAATGATCTCACCAGCCACTGGCCCTTCCACATGAATGAGGTTGATGACCCCGTCCGGAAGGCCCGCCTCCATGAACACCTCCATCAGTACCTGAGCGCTGTAGCATTGTGTATCGGCACATTTCCAAACGACCGTATTGCCCATGAGCGCGCAGGAACTGGGAAGGTTCCCGGCGATGGCGGTGAAGTTGAAGGGTGTTAGGGCGAAAATGAACCCCTCCAATGGCCGATACTCCAAGCGGTTCCATACCCCGGGTGAACTGACCGGTTGCATGCGGTAAATCTGCTCGGCGTAACTCACATTGAAACGAATGAAGTCGATCAATTCACACGCCGCATCGATCTCGGCCTGGTAGCAGTTCTTGCCTTGGGAAAGCATGGTCGCCGCATTGATCCTTGCTCTGTAGGGTCCCGCGATAAGGTCGGCCGCCTTGAGGAAGATCGCCGCCCTTTCCTCGAAAGGCATCGCTTCCCAGCGTTTCTTCGCCTTCAACGCGGCATCAATGGCGGACCGCACGGTGCGTGCGTCGCCGAAATGCGCCATCCCCAGCGTGTGCGCATGCTTGTGGGGAGGGGACATCTTCCGCATGTCCTTGGTCCGCACTTCCTTGCCAGCGATCCACATGGGTGCATCGATGCGCACCTTCATTCTCCGATCGTACTCGGCACGAAGCTCCTTCCGCTCCGCACTACCAGGAGCGTAGTTCTTTACGGGTTCGTTGGTCGGGGTCGGGATGGCGAAAATGGCGTCGTTCATAGGTGGCTCTCAAGGTTCCGACCCAGGGAATTCCCCTGGATCGGTCGCGAAGATACCTCCTGTGGAAAAGGGATCAATGCCACGTGAGCATGGGACCGGATGATCGGATCCTAGTGGCACGGAACGGGTCGGGAGATGGAATGCCGGCCGGGATCGCCTTCCGATCAGGCCAGGTTCGACCCTGCTGCGCTCTCAAAGAACTCAACCCCGCCGTTGTCGACATCGTACATGCCACCGACCATTCCGATCTCACCCTTGTCGAGCATTTCCTTCAGGATGGGACTCTCCTTCAGGATCCTACCCATGGTGAGATCCACGTTCTTCGAAGCCACCTTTTCCACGAATGCGGCATTGCCGCTGCTACGGTCGCCTTTCTCCGGAACTGCCTCCACAGCGGGTTGGATCTTGGAAAGCAGCGCGGTCAGGTTGCCTAGTTCCACCTTGTCACAAGCTCCTTTCACTGCTCCGCATTTGCTATGACCAAGGACAACAATGAGCTTGGAGCCGGCCACCTTACAGGCGAATTCCATGCTCCCAAGAATGTCCTCGTTGACGAAGTTCCCGGCGATCCGGACACTGAAAATATCGCCCAGGCCCTGATCAAAGATCAGCTCGGCACTGGTCCTGGAGTCGATGCAGCTCAGGATCACAGCGAAGGGGAACTGGCCGTTCGAGGTTTCGTTCACCTGTTGGAGAAGGTTCCTGTTGGCTTTGAGATTATTCACGAACCGCTCGTTCCCTTGACGAAGTATTTGCAACGCAAGGGCCGGTGTAAGGCTTGATTGGGTGATCTCAGTATGTGTTCTCATGGGGTGTTTCTTGAGGTGAAATCAGAGACTGTTATTCATTGCTTCATCGAGGTCCTTTCTATTTCCAGGAGAGTAGCCCGTTCCGGTCCGGCTATCCAGGCCGATCACCTCCAGAATAATTCCGTGTGCCTTTGCCCTGACGGCCTGATCCTCGATGATCTCAGTAACATCAGGGTCGAGGTTCACATTCCTGCTCGCATCGATCACCACGTGGGAGCCATCCGGGATCGTGGACAAGGTCCGAAGGATGCTGGCCTTGTTCAGGAAGGACACATCTTCACTGAGCTCGATACGGATGGGGTCACCTTCGCGATGTTCCTTGGCATCGAAATGGAACGGAACAAGGAAATTGTTCCTTAGGATGAAGAAGAAACCTACGACCATGCCCAAGGCCACCCCGGTCAACAGGTCCGTGAACACCACACCGATCACGGTGACCAGGAAGGGTATGAACTGGGATGGGCCTGCCTTGGCCATTTTCCTGAACAACTCCGGTTTGGCAAGTTTGTAACCGACCAGGAGAAGAACCGCTGCCAGGCTCGCCAACGGGATCGATCCCAGCAATCCGGGAAGAAGAAGCACGCATAGGAGAAGCAGGATACCGTGGTACACGGCTGACATGCGTGTGCGGTTACCGGCTTGAAGGTTGGCCGAACTGCGCACAATGACCTGTGTGATGGGCAGGCCTCCGAGGAATCCGGCAACGATGTTCCCAAGCCCTTGGGCCAGCAATTCCCTGTCCGTGGGTGTGATCCTTTTTTCGGGGTCCATTTTGTCGGTAGCCTCCACACAGAGGAGGGTTTCAATACTTGCCACGATAGCGATCGTGAGTGCGACGCCCCAAACTTCCAGGTCGGTGAACCCCGAAATGACGGGACTCGGCAGGGCGGCCATGATATTGGTCGGGTCGATCGTTGGTAACTGGACGAAAAAACTGGTATTCAGGCCCAAAGTGGGATGACCGGCGAACAGTTTTCCCAGAACGATTCCCAACATCACGGCGATAAGCGGCCCTGGTATGCTAGCGAGGATCTTCACGTTCCTAACGGCACGCGTCTCCCACAGGATCAGGATCAGCAATCCCGTGGCGGCGATGATCAATGATCCGGGGGACATCGCACCGAACATGTAGTACAATTCAGAGAGGGTATTGTGATCATCGGGTTGGAAGAAATCCATGTCTCCCTCGTAATCCTTGTTATACCCGAATGCGTGAGGGATCTGCTTGAGGATGATGATCAAGCCGATCGCGGCTAGCATCCCCTTGATCACAGCGGAAGGGAAATAATAGGCTACGACCCCTGCACGAACAAGACCGAGAACCACTTGAAGTACCCCGGCCAGAATGACCGCCGCAAGGAACGATTCAAAAGAACCCAACTGGTCGATGGCAGCGAGCACGATCACTGCCAGACCTGCAGCGGGACCGCTTACACCGACCTGGGACCCGCTTGCGATACCGACCACGAAACCACCGACCACCCCTGCAATGATACCGGAGATCAATGGGGCACCCGAGGCCAAAGCGATACCCAAACAAAGAGGTAGGGCGACTAGAAAGACAACGACGGATGCAGGCAGGTCCTGTTTCCAATAGCTGAATTGCGAATACAATTTCATGATGGTGTGTGATCTAGCAACAGGTATGGTCGGAAAAGTTCGTTCGGCCCAACAAAAGGCGCCGTATCCTCATCTGCCTGGCAGGTGAGGAGCAACTTCTCTCTATCGGACCCAAGGGGGTGGGTGAGGGACCTCACCACGGTCACCACAGAGCGGCTTGTCGTCCGGGCGCACCACAGCATCCGTTCTATCGATGGCCACTAAAGCGACCTGTCCGCGAAACGCAAAATGGATCGCATTGGAATGCTTGGTCTCTTCCTCCTCGCTCATCGGAGCAGGTCTTGGATCAACATCCTCGTTCGTTTTGGCCATGGTCCTGCCATTGAGGACCTGGGGCATCATCAGAAGCCAGACTGCAAGCGACGCAGCAAGTATCCTGAACAATGTTCCGGAAAATATGGAGGTGGATGTGGCTGACGAATAATGCATTCCGGGTACGCGATCAAAGATATTCAGACCATTTCGCACCGAATACCGATAAGCCCGTCTTCACAAACAATACAGATCGATCGTTCCCGAGCTTGGTTCGTATCATATGGAATTGCCGGTCGCCAGGGTGGTATCCGCATCATGTACGTACCTGTCACAGGTCACGCCAAGGTCCTTGATCAACCCATCGTGGAGGCCGTATACCCACCCATGGACCTTGATCGGCCGACCCCTTTGCCATGCGTCCCGAAGGATCACGGTCCGGCTCAGATCGTAAACCTGTTCGATCACGTTGAGTTCCACAAGGCGATCGAACCGGGCTTGTTCATCCTTGATCAGGTCCAATTCCGATCGATGTAAACGGGCCACGTCCCGTACATGTCTCACCCAGTTCGCCGCGACACCGCCGAATTCCTTTCCCATGGCCGCCTTCACACCACCACAGCCGTAGTGGCCGCATATGATGATATGGTCGATACCAAGCGCATTGACACCATAATCCACTACGCTCAGCAGGTTCATATCGGTATGCACCACCATGTTCGCGATGTTGCGATGGATGAACATGTCGCCAGGCATTGTGCCTGTTATCTGATTCGGTGGCACTCTGCTATCGCTGCACCCGATCCAAAGAAAAAAGGGATGTTGATGCTTG
This sequence comes from Flavobacteriales bacterium, assembly GCA_024640205.1. Taxonomy (GTDB): domain Bacteria; phylum Bacteroidota; class Bacteroidia; order Flavobacteriales_F; family PHOS-HE28; genus PHOS-HE28. Next base: position 4,637 of record JAHEFL010000055.1, read on the forward strand.
GCCAGCTCCGTGAACAACTCCGGGTTGTCCTGATGCATCCTGGCACTCCACTCCTTGTTCTTATGCAACAGATCCCGATGCAGGTCAGCGTCCTTGATATTCATGGAATAACTGGTTGTTAAGGTCTCAAATGTTCCAAAGGGAAGGGGATGATCGGTAATTGCCTCAGATCCGCCCTCCGGCGGACATATCGCATGTTCGCTCGGCTAAGCTAAACGCAAGGGTCTAGTTCGCCATCCAAGGAAAGATCAGGTCAAAGGATGGCACGAAAACCTCAAAGCGGTATTGATCATGTTGCCGCTCCATCAAGTACCGGCCTTCCATGCGTCCCATGCTGCTACTTAGGTCACATGCGCTGGTGTAACTGAACTCCGCGCCTGGAAGGAGTATCGGTGTTTCTCCCACCACGCCTGGACCCGTCACCTCCCTTGTCGGAGAAAGACTGTCCACGATCCGCCAGCGACGGCGAAGGAGCTTCACGGTTCCGCGACCGTGGTTCGCAATGGTGATCCGGTAATTGAAGAGAAATCGTCCGGAGACGGGGTCGCTTAGCGAACTGTTGAACCTCGTGCGCACCGTCACTCGGATGTCATGGGTCACCGCGGTCGGCATAGTACAAGTTTACGGCAACCGCGATTTGCTCTTTCGATAAAAAGGTCGATGCGTTCTCTCGGCGTGGTTCGGATCATCCACCGAGCGAGTAACTTGGCGCACCATGTACAGAAACATCATTCACCTCGCTATTTTCCTCGTTGCCTATTCATGCCATGCCCAATACCAAGGGCCGGAAAGCGTGGAATACGACCCGGTCGGTGACCGCTATTTCGTCAGCAATACTGGGAACAACAAGATCAGGGTCAGGGATCAGGCCGGAACGGTCACGGATTTCGTTACCGTGAGCCCTGCGCCCTACGGACTGGAGATCAAGGGCGACACACTGTTCGCGTGCAGTGGCGGAGGGGTCAAGGGCTATCTGCTTACGGATGGTACGGAGGTCTTTAACCTGCCTCTTGGCGGTACTTTTTTGAACGGTATCACAACGGATGGCCATTTTCTCTATGTCACCGATTTCAGCGGCCAGCGGATCTATCGGGTCGAACCCACCGCGAACGCTGTCACGACATGGGTGGGCAATACCGGTGGTACGCCCAACGGTGTCGTATTCGATCCGGACTCGGACCAGCTCTTGGTCGCCTATTGGGGAAGCAACGCGAACGTGCGTGGCTACGATAGGACGACACAGGCGATAATTGGAACTGTGAGCACTGGCCTGACCAACATCGATGGTATCACGCTGGATTGCACAGGACAGGTGCTCATTTCCTCGTGGAGTCCGGATCGCATCACCCGGTTCGAGTGGGGTATCCTTAGT